>JAOTYK010000011.1 GCA_029861955.1 Acidobacteriota bacterium | reverse complement strand
CACTCCACCAGGCGTGATGCGAAAGATGTTGTCGCTGATAAAGCCCGCGACGTACACGTTACCGGATCCGTCCACCGCTACGCCGAAGGGGCCATCCAGACCGTTGATGCCGTCCCCGGTGAAGTCGATAATCTGGTCGACCGTGCCATTGGTATTGACCCGGAAAACGTTATCGCTGTAGAAGCCCGTGACGAACACCGCCCCGGCCGCATCCAGCGCGATTCCAAGAGTCCCGTCCAGCGTGTTACCGATGCCGTCACCGCTGCTGTCGATGATCTCCGTGATCACGCCGCCGGACGTACGTTTGAACGCGTTGTCGCTGAGGAAGCCGACAGTGAACAGTGAATCGGAGGGATCGACCGTCAGTCCCACGGGGCAGCTCATCGGGTTGCCTAGCAGGTCGCCCTGGTCGCTGATGACCTCCGTAATGACTCCCATCGAGTCACGCATGAAGACACCCTCGCTGTCCGGACCCAATCCACACGCGGCTGTATAGACGTTCCCCAGGGAGTCGAAGGCCACGCCGTCGGGGTCAAGCAGCGAATTGGGCGCTCCCGCGCCAAATGAGTTGAAGATCTCCAGGACGCGCGGCGCGCCGGTCATGTTTGCGCCGCACGAGGACTGAGTGACCAGAGGGCCGCAGTCGCCGCCGAACCAGTTGTCGGCGAGCGCGGTCGCAGTCGAGCTTCCGGTATATGAGCGAAGGCCAAGGGTCGTTCCCGTATTCACCGGTGACAGCGGGTTTTCCGTCATGATGCAGTTGGGAGGTCCCCAGTTGCCATCGATGTTGACCGCTCCTCCAAGATCCGGATCCGCCAACCAACGCCAGACGCGCACGACCGTGTCGTCGCCGCTGCCGTCGATGGTTGCCCCGATCCACTCGCCATCGTTGGTGGCGCCACCGATGGCACATTGGCCGATTCGCCGGACGAATCCCGGGTCGTGACGCTCCCAACGCCATTCGCTTCCACCGTTCGGAATGTGAACCTGATAGTGGTCACCGTCGAGGAGGTTCCCGCGGAACAGGAAGCCCCAGGTTTGCGATTGCTGGTTTACGACCTGAAGCTTCCCATACTGGTCAGATGTGTCGGTTTGATCCGCCGTCCAGCGTAGGCGACCGTTCTGGAATAACGCACCCGAGTCCGAAGCCAGCTGGTCCATGGATATGGAGAACGAGATGTTCTGGGAAGTCCAATCGCTTCCCAATGTGACTCGATTGAAGTCGTCCTGAAACGCTTGACCGCTGATGGGCTCGTTCATGCAGTTAGCGTCGCAGCCGTCGCCACCCATCATGTTTCCGTCGTCGCACTGCTCACCGATCTGCAAGACACCATTCCCGCAAACTTCGAGGATGCAAGAGCTGTCGCAGCCGTCCCCGTCGATCAGGTTGCTGTCGTCGCACTCTTCGATGCCTTCGATCAGGCCGTCTCCGCAGACCGACGGCACCGGCAGGTCGCCGCCATACCAGTTGTCGATACTGGCGTTCGTCGTCTTGTTTCCCGTGTAGGCTCGGATCCCTAGTCCGACGCCACTATCGATGGGCGCCGTCGGGTCGACGGTCATCGTGCAGTCGGGTAGACCCCAGTTGCCGGCGATATCTACGGAGCCGCCGAAATCGGGATCGCCGTCCCATCGCCAGACCTGCACCACGGTGTTGCTGCCGGTCCCCTCGACGGTGGCACCTATCCAGTCGTTGGCGGAGACCGCAGCGTCTCCTACGCACTGATCGACCCGTTCGACGAAGTCAGGATCGTGTTGTTCCCAGCGCCACTGGTCGCTGCCGGTCGGTAAATGGACCTGGTAGTGATTCGAGGATGGGCCGTTGACCCGCAGCATGAAGCCCCAGGTATGGGAGGCCAGCGTCGCGATCTGCAACTTGGAGTACTGGTTGATGGAGGCCGTATCGTTCGCCACGTAACGCAAGCGAGCGTTCACGAACTTCTGGCCGGAGTTCTGCTGCAGTTGGTTGGCCAGGATGCCGAAGGCACCGGATTCTACAGACCAATCCATACCCAGCGAGCCCCGATTGAAGTCGTCGGTGAAGTGTCTCTGCGGAGGAAGTGGTTCGTCCAGGCACATGGCGTCGCAGCCATCGCCGTTGACGAGGTTACCGTCGTCACACTCTTCATTAATCTGTACGACACCGTTGCCGCACAGCTCAAAGATGCAATTTTCATCGCAGCCGTCGCCGGGGAGCGTCCCGCCGTCGTCACACTCTTCGTTTCCTGAGTTGATGTAGTTCTCGAACAGAAGCAGGGTGCTGTCGTTGTCATCCCATCCGGTGGACGTGCCCATCGCACCGCTGACGACGTCGATCGAGCCGTCTCCGTTCAGGTCGCCGGCCCAGACGTTCTCCGGGCCGTCGAGGTTGGCGGCGATCGTTCGTTGGGTCCAAGTTTGCGACTTCGGATCCACCGGCCCCTCGGCCCACAGCACGCGGCCATTGGGAAAGACGAAACCCTCGGCGCCGATCACGTCCAGGCGACCGTCGGCGTTGATGTCGGCGATCGTGATGTTCTGGACCGCCGAAGGGAAGATGGTTCGGGGGGTCCAGTCGGGAGTGCTCGGATCGGCCGGTCGCTCGTACCACTTGTTGGATATGACCACATCCACGTCGCCGTCGTCGTCGAGATCGCCGACTGCCAGTCCGACGAAGGGATCGAGCGTGTTGTTGAGAATCTGTGTCGCGGGCCATGGGTCAACGAGCGGATCGGCCGGGATGTCGTACCACAGGACGCCACCACCGACGAACAATGCGACCAGTTCGTCCTGCCCGTCGCCGTCGATGTCGCCCAGGGCCAGATCGTGATTGAACCCTGCCGCAGCTCCACCGGCGTCGATCGTATAGCGCGTCCAGGGGTTCTGAACTCCGATCGGTCCGGGGTTTCTCCACCAGACGAGATCGGTATTCAGTCGTGCCGAGATGAGGTCCAGATGCCCGTCACCGTCGACGTCGATCACCAGCCCACCGTTGCCGCCGGTGGTTCCGCCGATCTCGATCGGGTGACGAGTCCACGTCGGAGCCTCGTACCACTGCACGGCGCCCCCGCCTCCGGCAACGACATCGATATTTCCGTCGCCGTCGATGTCGCCGGCTGCGCTGAAGCCCGGCCTGCCGTTGCCGGGGTAGCTGCCGTCGACGACGGTTAGCTGGAAGTCGATCGAGCTGCCAATCGACTCGTTCTCCCATAGGTAGATGTGGTCCTCGCTATTGCCGTCGGCCGTGAAGTCCGTGTCGCCGTCGCCATCGATGTCGACGCCGAGGATTCGCGCGCTAACTCCGACGTTTTCGGCAAGCGTGACGGAGAGCCAGTCCTGCCCGGGCGGCAGCGGGCTGCCTTCCTGGAGGATTCCGTCACCACACACGCCCAGCGCATCGCAAGAGCCGCAATCCGAGGCACAAAGCTGTCCCGGGCTGCAGTCAGCGTCGGTGTCGCAAACCTCGGCGAGCAGGTTCAAGGTTCCATCGCCGCAGATCACCAGCGTGCAGTCTGCGTCGCAGGTGGCCGATTCGCCGGCGTCGTCACATTCTTCGTTGCCTCCTATCACGCCGTCTCCGCAGATCGACGGCATCGGCCGATCGCCGCCATGCCAGTTGTCGATGCTCGCGAGCGTCGTCTTGTGGCCCGTGTAGGCTCGGACTCCGAGCCCCACGCCGCTATCGATCGGCGTTGTCGGGTCTGCGGTCATCGTGCAGTCGGATAGACCCCAGTTGCCGGCGATGTCTACAGGCCCGCCGAAATCGGGATCGTTGTCCCACCGCCAGGCCTGTACGACGGTGTTACTGCCGGTTCCCTCGACGGTGGCACCGATCCAGTCGTTGACGGAGGCCGAAACGTCTCCCACGCACTGATCGATCAGTTCGACGAAGTCGGGATCGTGTTGCTCCCAGCGCCACTCGTCGCTTCCGGTCGGTAGATGGACCTGGTAGTGATTCGATGACGCGCCATTGACCCGCAACATGAAGCCCCAGGTATGGGAGGCCAGCGTCGCGATCTGCAACTTGGAGTATTGGTTGATGGAAGCCGTATCGTTGGCCACGTAACGCAAGCGAGCGTTCACGAACTTATGGCCGGAATTCTGCTGCAGCTGGTTGCCCAGAACGCTGAACGCGCCGGATTCGGTCGACCAATCCATACCCAGTGATGCCCGATCGAAGTTGTCGGTGAAATGTCTCACCGGAGGAAGGGGTTCGTCCAGGCACATGGCGTCGCAGCCATCCCCGTTGACGAGGTTGCCGTCGTCGCACTCCTCATTGATCTGCACGACACCGTTGCCGCACACTTCCATGACGCAGCTGCTGTCGCAGCCGTCACCGTTGACGACGTTGCCGTCGTCGCAGGTTTCCAGTCCTTCGACGATGCTGTCGCCACAAACCGAAGCGCTGACGTCGCCGCCGAACCAATTGTCGGCAGTGGCGCTCGCGGACAGATGCCCGGTATAGGCACGAACCCCCAATCCTGTGTTTCCGTTGACGGGCATCGCCGGGTCCGCCGTCATGACGCAGTCGGCGGCTCCCCAGTTGGTGACAACATCAACCGGACCGCCAAAGTCCGGATCGACGAACCAACGCCAGACCTGGACCACCGTATCGGTTCCCGCGCCCTCGACGGTTACGCCAACCCAGTCGCCGGCCAGGGCAGGGCCGTCGCCGACGCAGTCGTCGATTCGACCGACGAAGTTCGGGTCATGACGCTCCCAACGCCATTCGCTGGCACCGTTGGGCAAATGGACCTGATAGTGATCCGAAGCGGGGCCGCCAACTCGCAGCATGAACCCCCAGGTGTGTGAGGCGAGAGACGTGACCTGCAGTTTGGAGTACTGATTCGCCGATGTCGTGGTGCCGCCGTCGTAGAGCAGGCGAGCATTGATGAACTTCTGTCCCGAGTTCTGTCTGAGTTGATCGGACGCGACGTCGAATGC
The DNA here is from genome assembly GCA_029861955.1 of Acidobacteriota bacterium. NCBI lineage: Bacteria > Pseudomonadati > Acidobacteriota > Acidobacteriota bacterium. Next base: position 129,365 of record JAOTYK010000011.1, on the reverse strand, counting down.
GCCACTCTCGACCTGCCAGTTCGCCCCCAGGGAGGCCCTATCGAAATCGTCGGAGAACGCCGTCTGCGCCATGGCCGAGGGATGCTGGAACCATGCCAGCGACAAGCAGGCCAGAAAGGCCATGCGCGAAAGGTCTCGGGCCCGCGATTTGTTCGGGCTGGACATGGACCACGCCTCCGATAGACGCCCCAGACCCGCGACGACAAATGACGCGCAGGTTGCTGTAATTCAGGACGGAAATCGTCCAGCCCAGGGGGGAGCTCGATAATCAGGTACCGACAATTGTTCCCCGGGTCAACGTTTTTGGCAACAGGGCGATCTTTGCCCGAAACTTGCATTCGGTGACTCTCAGGCCAGATACTGCCGAACGGAGGACTTTGCCGATGAAAGTACTGACGGTCGTGGGCGCGCGGCCGAATTTCATGAAGGCGGCTCCGCTCGTTCGCGCATTGCGGCGACGGGGGCATAGGGCCCCGCTCTTGCACACGGGACAGCACTACGATGCGGCGATGTCTCAGGTTTTTTTCGATGAACTTGGCATGCCGGAACCTGACGTCTACCTGGGGGTCGGGTCCGGGAGCCACGCAGAACAGACGGCCCAGGTCATGCTGGGTTTCGAGCCGGTTTGCAAGGAGATGGCCCCGGATTTCGTGACGGTGGTGGGCGACGTCAATTCGACCGTTGCGGCGGCACTGGTGAGCGCAAAACTAGGCTACTCGCTGGCCCATCTCGAGGCGGGTCTCCGATCGTTTGATTGGTCGATGCCGGAGGAGATCAATCGTGTTGTGACCGATCGGCTGAGCGATTGGCTGCTAACCCATTCCCCGGACGCCGACCTGAACTTGAAGCGGGAGGGCGTTCCCGACCGCAAGATTTTTCGAGTGGGCAACATCATGATCGATTCACTCGTCGCCAACCTTGCGAAGTCTCGGGAATCCACGGTCCTCGAACGACTGAGTCTGAATCCATCCGGTTATGGAGTCGTGACGCTCCACCGACCGTCTAACGTGGACTCCGACGATACGCTTCAGGGAATCATCGGGGCGTTGAAGACTCTTGCGGAGGAATTGCCTCTCGTGTTTCCGTGCCACCCCCGTACCCGCAAGCGGATCAAGGCACTGGGTCTGGTCGACGAGGCGGGCGCATTTCAACTCACGGAACCCCTTGGTTATCTCGACTTCTTGAAACTCGTCTCCGACAGTCGAATGGTGTTGAGCGATTCTGGTGGCATCCAGGAGGAAACGACTTACCTTGGCGTTCCATGTATAACTTTGCGTGAAAACACGGAGCGACCGATCACGATCGAGCAAGGCACGAACGTGCTGGCCGGAGCTGACCCCGCGCGTATCCTGGCGGCGGCGCGGAACGCGCTGGCCATTCGCGAACGTTCTACGTGCGCGATTGAGGGTTGGGACGGAAAGACCTCGGATCGCATCGTCGACTGCTTCGAGCGGTGGCTCTGATCGATTGACTTCACTTCCTACGATAGTATGTTGACACTCCAGAGCTTACGAACGGACCGGCAGTGGGCGATCGGTCTAGTCGTCGGGTTCGGAGCCCCTCGTATGGCATTCAGGAACGTGTCGTGACCCACAGTATTACGCGAATTGAACGTTCCGATGGATGGGTCGGGCTCAGACTCCGAGAGCTCTTCGAATTTCGGGGACTGCTGTACTTCCTCACCTGGCGCGACATAAAGGTTCGGTACAAGCAGACCGTTCTCGGCGCTCTTTGGGCAATCTTGCAGCCCGTTCTTACGATGGTCGTCTTCACGTTGTTTTTTGGGCGATTGGCTCGCATGCCATCCGATGGCGTGCCGTACCATCTATTCAGTCTTACGGCCTTGGTGCCCTGGACGTTCTTCGCCAACGGAATGACTGCGGCATCCAACAGCCTCGTTGGCAGCGCCAACATCATCAAGAAGATTTACTTCCCGCGTCTTGCGTTACCGATGAGCGCGGTTCTCGGTGGCATTGTCGATTTCGTACTGGCGTTCATCGTATTGATCGGCATGTTGCTTGCGGGGGGCGTCGTCCCAACCATCAACATCATCTGGTTGCCGCTGTTCGTCTTGCTGGCCTTCGTCACCGCCCTGGGTGTTTCGCTCTGGCTCTCGGCGCTCAACGTGCAGTTTCGAGACGTTCGATACGTCGTTCCGTTCATTATCCAGTTGTGGATGTTCTCCTCGCCGATCGTGTATCCCGCCTCGTTGATCGAGGATCCTGTTCTCCGCGTCGTCTACGCCTTCAATCCGATGGTTGGCGTCATTGAGGGATTTCGTTGGTCGCTGCTGGGCACGGAAACTGCGCCTACGATGATGACGGCGGTTTCTGTCTTGGTTGCACTGGCCATGCTTTTTGGCGGGGCCTTTTACTTCCGACGGATGGAAAAAACGTTTGCGGACGTGGTCTGATGGCGCAGTCTGCCGTCACCGTTAGAGGGATGGGAAAGCAGTTCTTTCGAGCTGCCGTTCAGCGCCGTCACGACACGTTGCGGGATCTGATTACCGAATCTCTGTCGGCTCCGTTTCGTCGTGCGGCCAAACTACTCCGTGGTCAGGCCACGGGAGCTGCCGAGCTGGACGAGCGATTCTGGGCGCTCAAAGATGTCTCGTTTGACGTACAACGCGGCGAGGTACTGGGGATCATTGGGCGCAACGGGGCGGGGAAGAGCACATTATTGAAGATTCTCGCCAGGATTACGGACCCAACCGAGGGCTACGCAGACATCCGTGGTCGCCTGGGCTCGTTGCTTGAGGTCGGAACCGCGTTCCACCAGGAGCTCACGGGTCGCGAGAATACGTTCCTGAACGGAGCGATCCTGGGCATGAGTAAGGACGAGGTCGCCGCAAAGTTCGATGAAATAGTGGAATTTTCGGGGGTTTCGAAGTTCATCGACACCCCGGTGAAGCACTATTCCAGCGGGATGACCGTCAGGTTGGCGTTTGCAGTCGCCGCCCACCTGGAGCCCGAAGTCTTGATCATCGACGAAGTGCTCGCGGTGGGTGACGCTCCATTTCAGCGTCGGTGTCTTGGAAAAATGAAAGAAGTGACTCGCGAAGGGCGGACCGTCCTGTTTGTCAGTCACAACATGTCAGCCGTCTCGCAACTCTGCGATCGGGCGATCCTGCTGGTCGACGGGAAGGTCCGCACCGACGGGGAGACGGACGCCGTCGTCGACGAGTACCTCAGCGCCGTCGCACAGCATTCGATCGGTGTTGACGGCGACGTTCGGGAGTTTCCCCGGAACGACACCCACGATCCACAGATCACACGGGTGACGCTAAACGGAGAGCCGCTCACGGATCATTGCCTTGTGGGCCTATTCGATCCCATGAGCCTTCGGATGGAACTGGACCTGAACAGTCCCCAAAGAGACTGTATTGCGAGTTTTCATTTTGATAATCAGCAAGGCGAGACGGTCTGCTGCCTGCATTCCGGCTGGACCCACGGAGCCGTCGATCTGAATTCACCAGGCCGTCATGTGTTCGAGTGCACGATCGACAAATTGCCGCTCGTTCCGGGCAATTACCACCTGACTCTAGGTGTGGCATCTCGCGGCCGTTACTTCGACGCCATGGAGCGAGTTGCCCACATCGAAGTCCGTGGCGCCGACGTTTTTGATACGGGTGATATCCCTCGACAGCAACGTGGTGCGGGGTACTTCCTGGTTCCCGCACGTTGGAATACATCGCGCTAAATTTCTTGCGATGATCTGTCCGCAACAATCGTGATGATTGAGTAGCAAACACCTGCCGCGACGACATAGTATTGCCGAGTCGCGGCGGCGCCGTGATCGTGATGTCGTTCAGACCCCACGTTGCTTTCCCAAATTGTTCGCCTAGATTAGAAAATAAAGTGAATTATCGCGCGAAATACCGTTCGGCATCTCGCTTGCCATCACCTTGCCGGATCACTCAGATGCCGACGTGAGTAAAGCCATTCTTAGCCGATGTTTTGCGACAGTTCTCGTCGTCGTCGGGATGGTTGCACCTGCGCACGCAGGAAACATCCGCCTGGTGTGGGATGCTTCGCCGGGAGCCATCGGCTACGAAATCCACTACGGCCTCTCCTCGCAGAATTACACGAATTCCGTGAGGGCGGGAAACGTGGTGTCGTTCGATCTCGAAGGTCTGGCGGACTGCACAGAGTGGTTCATCGCGGTTCGTGCGCAGTTCCCCGATGGGGTCCGTTCCGAATTCTCCAGAGAGATTTCCGGCTGGACACGACCTCGTACGGACCAATTCTCGCCAAACGCCGTCGAGCAGGGGCAGACGCGGTTATTGCAATTAACCGGCGGCAGTTTTTCCCCCGGAACGGAATTTCGGCTTCAAGTCCAGCGAGTTCCGAAGGACAAGGACGGGTTGCCGCTGATTCACCTGGCGGACGCAACGGTCACCGGCTGCGGCAACGCCGAACTACTGTTGACCACCGAGCCCGGCGCGCGTGGACAGCGCGCAATGGAAACCGGTGTCATGAGTGCATTTTTAGAAGTTCTGAGCCCTGAAGGACTCTTTAGTGTGCGACGGTTTCCGTTGGAGATCGTGCTCGATGAGGCTCGCTTTGACATTAATCGCAGCACCGCCCAGACCCTTGATCGGGTTGACGGAAGTGACCTGGCGTGGCTTTCGTTCGCTTACGGCAGCGACGAAGTCGAGGCACGGTTCAATGCCGATGCCGACCTGGACGGAGACGGCCTGGTCGATGGCTGGGATCTAGCGCTGCTTTCCGCTGTATTTGGCCACTGCTTCGATGGCGAAACCTGGTCCGACTCTTATTGCAATACCATGGCCCGCTAGCGCACAGATCCGTTACGGTCCAGGCTACGGCAATTACCGATTTGTCACAGATACCCCTGAAAACGCCGATAATGCAGGCTTGCACGTCCCGTCAGAACGGTCGCAAGTGACTCCACGTAAAAGACTTGTGTGTCTACCGACGATGACTCCCACCGTCATCGATCCCTGGCACCCACGTTGCTCTATCCCTCCCCGCGTACTGCGCGGGAGGACTCATGCGACTGGCCCATTACGTACCTGGCGCTCTGGTTGCCACGCTGTTGGTTTCATTCACCCCAATGGTTGCGGGGGAGATGCACCTCGCCTGGGATAGCGCAGCCGGGGCCACCGGGTACCGTGTCTACTACGGCACCTCGTCGGGCAACTACACCCAGTCCGCCGATGTCTCCGGCCAGACGACCACCGTCCTGACCAACCTTCAGGACTGTACCGAGTATTACGTTGCCGTCCGCTCACTGGATTCCGGGGGAGAGTCCTCCGACATCTCGAACGAGATCTCCGGCTGGGCACGACCGGCGGTCACTTCCAACGGTCAGGTTCAGGTAATGCAGGGCGATCAGGTCTGGGTGACGTTGGCCGGGGCCAACTTCGAGTCCGGGGCCGATGTCGAATTGCTGACCAACGGGATTCCGGCAGACGAGAACGGTCAGCCGTTGCTGCGCCTCGAAAACGTCACCGTCCAGTCGTGCAACGAGATCGACGTGCTTCTTACGGTCGAGTCGTCGGCACGGGGCCAACGTTCGATGGAAATCGGTCAGCGGACCCTGAATTTCGAAATCGTCAATCCCGACAACGTTTTCGCCCCCCATGGTCGTTCGTTCCAGATCGATTTTGACCCCGAGCGATGCGACGTCAACCGTAGCGACAGCGATACCGAGGACCGGGTCGACGGGCAGGATCTTACGTGGATGGCCTATTCCCACGGGTTCGACCAGGGCGACGCACGCTACAATCCGGATGCCGACCTCGACGGCGATGGTACGGTTGATGGCGTCGATCTGGCGATGCTGGCGTCGGACTTCGGTAGCTGCTGGAACGGATCGACCTGGAGCGTTGGCGCTTGCCCATGAGACTCCGGCACACTAATCTGACGGTGAGGGAGAACTCCATGGGTCGATCTTGGTTGGCATCGGGAATCGGAATCGCATTGATGTTTTCCGTCGCCTGTTCCGGTGGTTCTGGCGGATCAGGCGTCGTCGGCGGCGGGCCTTCGGGCTCCACGAATCTCGTGATGAATTTTCAGGCTGCCCAGCCCAGCCCTGGCCCCCTCTCGGTCGCCATGAGCGAGGTCTCGGGGCCGGCCGACGACCAGGTCGTCGTACGTGTTTCCGTGACGGACACGACGGATGTGTTCGGTGCCGGTTTCGACGTTCTGTTCGATGCGTCCCAGGTGCGGTTCGTCCAGTGGACTGCCGGCACGTTGATCGAGTCCGCCGGGCCGGCAATCTATGCCGTCACGGAGGGGGCTCCCGGAAACCTGGTGATTGGAATCAGTTGCGCCGGTTGTAGCGGCGGTGCCGACGCCAACGGAACGGTCCGACTGATCGACCTGATTTTTGAGACCACCGACAGCGATTCCAACGGTAGCGCGCTGACATTCAACTCGGCGGCCCTCCAGGACTCGCAGCCACCCCTACCGGGCCCCATTGCCGGGCTCAGCTGGTTCGGTGGCGATCTCGTCATCAACTGATCGTCTCGCCAGATAATCCCTCACCTGGGCACCGGCCCGGTGGGACGCCGAATTACGCAAAAAACCCCTAAATTCGACGATTTTATCTCCTGAAATTCGCCTCAAGACAGTTGCATATGGAAATTTAGAACCCTAGATTTGTAATACGCGAAGGGCGTATAGGGCACAGGTCAAATGGGTTTGATCGCTACATGCAGTAAAGATGTTGCGCTTGTCGGGAAACCGTCTCGGGCGGCGTTCCTCCACGGACTCATCGACGGGATGCGCTGTGGGGTTCTGGCCGTCGGCTCCGACGGGCGGATCGCCCTGATCAACGAGATCGGGCGGCACGCGCTGGACCTCGCAGACCACGTCGAGGTCGGCGACCCGATGAACGACGCGTTGCGTCCCCACCCCCAACTGGTCGATCTACTCAAGGACTCTTTCATCCTGGACCAACTCCCCAATCGGGCGGAGATCCCTCTTCACCCGGGCCGGGCCGATGGCAAGACCCTGGGCTTCACGCTGTCCCACATCAGGGACGACCAGGGCCACGTGACCGGCACGGCGATGTTCTTCAAGGACCTCACCCCCATCGAACATCGGGAAGAGCAGGAGCGCCTCCAGGAGCGACTGGCGGCGGTTGGCCAGATGGCCGCAAGCCTGGCCCACGAGATTCGCAATCCGTTGGCGTCGATCGGTGTCAGCTGCAAGTTGGTCGGACGCCGCCTGAACTCGGAAGGCATGGATACCGATCTGATCGACAAGATCAACGGCGAACTCGCGCGACTGAATCACACCGTGACTTCGTGTCTCGAGTTTGTCCGACCGGTCGCCCTGCAGTTCACCAACGACCGAATCGAGCCGGTGTTGCAGGACGCCCTAACGATCGCCCGCGAACGATCCCAACCGGACCGGCTCGAGATCAACACCCGGTTTGGCGAGGGTCTTTCTCCGCTCCGGATGGATGTCACGCTGCTACGGCAGGTTTTCGAGAATCTCATCCTGAACGCCATCGAAGCGATGGACGGACGGGGCACCATCGAAATCGAGGCCGAGCGTGTACCCGCGTCGTCCTCGCCAAGTGTTCCCTATCGCCCGGCGGTCGTCGGACGGGGAGGCTTGCCGGAGGCGAAAGAGTTCCTCGTCGTCACCGTCTCCGATAGCGGGCCCGGTATTGACGAGGACCTGCGGGAATCGATCTTTTTCCCGTTCTTCACAACTAAACCTCAGGGATCGGGTGTCGGACTTTCGGTCGTCCGAAAGTTCGTCGACAGCCACAGCGGCGCCATCGCCGTCGATCGATCCCAACTCGGCGGTGCGCGCTTCACGCTGCGCTTGCCGTTGATCACCATGACAGAAGAGGAGTCGATTCGATGAAGAAGATACTGGTCGTCGAGGACGAGCAGAACCTCCGGGAGGGCATTGTCACCGCGTTCGAGGATCGCGGTTGGCAAGTCTCCCAGGCCCGTGACGGCAATGAGGCGATGAGTCGGCTTGAGAGCGATGCGTTCGATCTGGTGGTCTCCGACTACAAGATGCCCGGCGCCAGCGGTCTCGAGGTGCTTCGTCACAGCAAGAAGATCAACGAGACGACCGTCGTCATCCTGATGACCGCGTACGGAACGGTGGAAACCGCCGTCGAGGCGATGAGGGCCGGTGCCCACGACTATGTCTTAAAACCGTTCGACCTCGACGAGCTCGAGATAAAGGTCGAGCGGGCACAGGAGCACCGCAAACTCATGGCGCGGGTCGAGACCTATCGACGGGACGCCGATCACCAAAACTTCGACAATATCGTCGGCGAAAGCCCACAGATGCGGGAAGTCCTCAACACCGTTGAGAAGGTCGCCCACTCCAACGCAACCGTCCTGGTACTCGGCGAGACGGGTGTGGGCAAGGAGCTCGTCGCGGAGGCACTCCACTCCACCTCCAGTCGCTCCGACCAGCCGTTCGTCAAGATGAACTGTGCGGCGCTTCACGAGAACCTCCTGGAGTCCGAGCTGTTCGGACACGAGCGAGGGGCGTTCACGGGTGCCGATCGTCAGCGGACCGGTCGTTTCGAACTGGCCGACGGCGGAACCCTGTTCCTCGATGAGATCGGCAACATGAGCCTCTCGACCCAGTCGAAGGTCCTTCGGGTACTGCAGGAGCGAGAATTCGAGCGTCTCGGTGGGAGCCGGACGATCCAGGCCGACGTGCGAGTGATCGGGGCCACCAATATCAACCTCGAGAAAGCGATCGAGACCGGTGAGTTCCGCGAGGACCTCTACTACCGACTCAATGTTGTGACGCTCAACGTTCCGCCACTGAGGGAGCGCCGGGAGGACATCATCTCTCTCTGCCGTCACTTCATCGATAAGGCGTCGGTCGAGATGAAGAAGGACATCCGTGGGATCGACCCCGGTGCCGTCAAGGTCCTTCAGCGCCACACCTGGCCCGGAAACATCCGCGAACTGAAGAACACGATGGAGCGCGCGGTCCTGCTCAGCGAGCAACCGTACATCCGTCAGGAAGACCTGCATATCGCCAGCACGGGCGGCGTGATGCAGGATGCGTTGCAGGGGTTCAGCCTTCGTCTGCCGCCGACCGGAATCGAGTTGGAAGAGCTGGAGAAACTGGCGATCCTCGAGGCACTCCGGATCAACGGGTGGGTCCAGAAAGAGGCCGCCCAGTTTCTGGGGATCTCGTCTCGCGTGATGAACTACAAGGTCGCGAAGTACGAGATTACCAACCCGCGTTGGAGCAAAAACAAGGCAGTGGGCTGACGGACTCGCTAGAATAGGCGCTCATGACACCACTCCCACCGAGGGAGACGAGGGATCCACCATGAGCGCCCGGGTCGACTGGCACACCTATTTCATGAATATCGCCCATCAGGCGGCCACCCGGTCGACCTGTGACCGCAAGCACGTGGGTGCGGTCATCGTTCGGGATCGTACGATCCTCTCCACCGGTTACAACGGCTCAGTTCGCGGGATGCCTCACTGTGACGACGTGGGCCATCTGATGGACAACAACCACTGCGTCGCGACGGTGCATGCCGAGGCCAATGCCATTATCCAGGCGGCGAAGAACGGCGTCTCCATTCAAAAGGCGGAGATCTACACCACCGCCTCGCCATGCTGGAACTGCTTCCAGTTGATCGCCAACGCAGGGATCCAGCGGGTCTACTACGGCGAATTCTACCGGGATACCCGGAGCGTTGACGTCGCCCGAGAGATCGGCATTGAGCTGGTCGACCTCAGCGAGGTCGCGACCCCCGTCGACGACTGACCGGTATGCCTATTCCTCGCCCGGCGGCGTGAAGCGGATGTTGCCGCTCTTGAAGTTGGTCATCAGGCCCGCCTTGTCGATCGACTTGCTGTAGGCCTCCTCGGGTTCCACCAGTCCCTTCTTGACCAGTTCCGCCAGCGCGTCGTTCAGAAGCGTCATGCCGATTTTCTTTCCGGTCTGCATCAGGCTGGGAATCTGGAACGTTTTCCCCTCGCGGATCAGATTCGAGATTGCGGGTGTGACGATCAGGACCTCCAGGGCCGCGACGCGCCCGCCCCCCTTCTTCTTCAGAAGCGTCTGGGCGACGACACCCTTCAAGGACTCGGAGAGCATGGTCCGGATCTGGGACTGACGATCACCGGGAAACTGATCGATGACCCGATCCACCGTGGAGCACGCCGTCGTGGTGTGGAGGGTGCCGAACACCAGATGACCCGTCTCGGCGGTTTCGATGGCGATGGCGACGGTCTCGAGGTCGCGCATCTCGCCGACCAGGACGATGTCGGGGTCCTCGCGAAGTGCCGCCCGCAGCGCCCGCTTGAACCCCTCCGTATGCGTGCCCACCTCGCGCTGGTTGACGAGGCAACCGCGATTCTGATGCACAAACTCGATCGGATCTTCGATGGTGATGATGTGGTCTTTTCGGGTCTTGTTGATGTGGTCGACCATCGCGGCGAGGGTCGTGGACTTGCCCGAGCCCGTTGGGCCGGTGACGACGACAAGACCCTTGTGAAGGTTACAGAGGCGAAGGATCGCCGGCGGAAGGTCGAGCTGTTCGGCCGTCAAGATCTCGGTCGGGATCGTGCGGAAGACGCCACCGATCCCATTGCGGTCGCGGAAGACGTTGGCGCGGAACCTCGAGATCCCCTCGATCTCGTAGGCGAAGTCGCTGTCGTTCGTCTCACGGAACTCCTCGCGGTTCCGCTCCGGCATGATCGCCCACAACAGCTCGCGGGTCTCGGTATCGGAGTTCGCAGGACGTCCCTCGAGTGCGGTCATCCCTCCGTGGACCCGAATCATCGGTGTCTCGCCCGAGGAAAGGTGAAGGTCGCTGGCACCCATCTCAAACATCTGTCGCAGCAGCGCGCAGATCGGTGGTTCATCGTCGGGCGCCGTGGAGACGGCTGGAGCCGGTGTCTCGGTCGGTGCGTCCGTCGGTGCCGAAGCTGCCTGTTCAGAGACGGGGATTGCCACGCTCTCGACGACCGGTGCCGGGTCCGCGACCGCCGGGTCCGCGACCGCCGGGGCCGCAGAAACCGCAGGTGCCTCATATGCCGAGGCCGGTTCAGGCGCGTGGATCCGAGCCCGGGCACAGAATGCGTCATCGTTGGCCGTCACGTCGAAGTGGAACGGGCCGGCCGTCGGGTGTTCGTAGATAAAGCGAGTTGGCTGCCCGGTGGAGATCTGCGCCGCCTCGATCTGTCCCGCCAACTCCGTCAGCAGTCGTGCGATCTGGGGTTGTTGGAGCACCTTCGGGGAGACTGATTTGCTCTGATCCCCCATCCGGAAGGAGGGCTGTTGCCCATGTTGCAACACCAACTCATCCGCGTTACGCGTGTGCAACGCTTCGAGTAAGGGATCGAGCTGGGCCATGCAAACCTCCTGCTGTCGCTGCCAGGGTCAACGGGAATATAAGGGTGAAAGTGGCGTTGGTTCAACCCATGGGCTGGGTTCCCTTGCGGCACACGGGGTCGATGCGTACGATCTTCAGGATCGTACCCCGATCGGCACGAGGCATCCTTGAGACGTATTTCGTTCCACAGCGGGCTCCTGAAGGCGATGGCACTCGTCGTTCTAGGGGTCTTTTCCGCTAGCGGGTCGTTGCCGGCCGAGGAGGCCTGGACTCCACCGGAGACCGTGATCCACCCCGGTTGGTATGCCCGAATCCACACCAGCATGGGATTGATCATCGTCCGCCTGTTGCCGGAACAGGCCCCCCAATCGGTGGCCCACTTCGCCGCCGCCGCCGAGGGGGAGTTGGAGTGGAACGACATCATCACCGGAAAACCGGTGAAAGAGCGCTATTTCGATGGCGCTCAGGTCCACATGGCCATCGCCGGTCGCCAGTTCGAGGCGGGGGATCGGACCGGTAGCGGGACGGCGGCGCCGTCGGTCTACGTCCCTTACGACGAGGGCAGGGGACCGGTCAACTTCAGTGTGAAAGGGCGAATGGGGCTGACGCGCGCCAGCGGACGCCGGATCAGCGCCGTCCAGTTCTTCATCAGCGCCAGCGCTCAGCCCTGGCTATCGGGTCACTACCCCTGCATCGGTGTCGTCGTCTACGGCAATGACGCGGCGCTGCGGATCACCTCGGTCAAGACCTACGGGAGCGGTCGTCCGCTGGAGCCCGTCGTGATTGAGAAGATTCGGATCTTCTCGATCGGCGACGTTGAGCCGCTTCAAGAGCCCATCCCGTACAAGCCCAGCCCGCTAGAGATCGCCCCCAGAAAAAAGAATGGGGACGCTGCAAGCAGCGCCCCCTGATATTTATTAACGGCAAGAGTGCCCGAGAAGAACTATTTCTTCTTGCGGGTCGTCCTGCGCTTGGTGGCCTTACGCTTGGTGGCTTTGCGCTTCGTGGCCTTCTTCTTGGTCGCCTTACGCTTGGTGGCTTTGCGCTTGGTCTTACGCTTGGTGGCCTTCTTCTTGGTGGCCTTGCGCTTCGTAGCCTTACGCTTGGTCTTACGCTTCGTAGCCTTACGCTTGGTCTTACGCTTGGTGGCCTTACGCTTGGTCTTACGCTTGGTGGCCTTCTTCTTGGTGGCCTTGCGCTTGGTCTTACGCTTGGTGGCCTTACGCTTGGTCTTGCGCTTGGTCGCCTTACGCTTGGTCTTGCGCTTGGTGGCCTTCTTCTTGGTGGCCTTACGCTTGGTCGCCTTGCGCTTGGTGGCCTTGCGCTTGGTCTTACGCTTGGTGGCCTTACGCTTGGTGGCCTTCTTCTTCGTAGCTTTCTTCTTCGCCATGCTCGGTATCACCTCCTTCAGTCGATCGAGAACTTCGATCGGTCATTAGTAGTATCGAATATTAGAGATGCATAAAAAGGTGTCAAGAAAAAAACACCAACAGTTATGTCGAAGCGGCTCGCGAATGTTCATTTGTCGTGACGCGACGAACGTCGTGGACGTCGTCGTGTCGACGGAACATCGATGCCATACGTGTGCAACTTTCGTTGCAACGTGCGAACACCGATTCCCAGCAACGTCGCACTGTGAGTGCGATTGCCGCCGGTCTGCTCCAGTGTTCGCAAGATCAATTCACGCTCCATCTCCGCAAGCGTCATGCCCGCAGCGATCCCTCCGCTGCGAGGTAGCGAGCGGGTTTCTCTAATTTCTTGGGGCAAATCGTCGATTTCGATGATTTCGGTCCGGCTGGAGACCAGAATCGACTCGACCATGTTCTTCAGCTCGCGAACGTTTCCCGGCCATGTGTGACGCTGCATGGCCTGCAAGGCCTCGGGAGAGATTCGCTTAAGGGCGATCGCGTTGGCCCGGGAGAGTTCGCTCAGGAACGTCTCGACGAGGTGCGGGATGTCGGGACGTCGTTCGCGTAACGGAGGGACGCGAATCGTGACGACCTTCAGTCGATAATAGAGGTCTTCACGGAACGAACGATCCCTCACGAGGGTTTCGAGATCGGCGTTGGTCGCCGCGATCACGCGTACATCCACCCGGACGCTCCGGTCTCCACCCACTCTCATGAACTCGCGTTCATCCAGGACGCGAAGCAGCTTGGCCTGCGATTCGGAACCCAGCTCACCGATCTCATCCAGGAATAGCGAGCCTCCGTGGGCGATCTCGAACTTGCCCCGTGCTCGAACGTGGGCACCGGTAAACGCGCCGCGCTCGTGCCCGAAGAGCTCCGACTCGATCAGATTGGGTGGAATCGCCGCGCAATTTAACGGAATGAACGGCGCGCGGGTGCGGGTCGACTTGAAGTGGATCGACCGCGCGACCAACTCCTTGCCCACCCCACTCTCGCCTACGACGAGGACCGTCGAGCGCATCGGCGCCACCCGATCGATCCGTTCCAGAACGTTCTGCATCGACTGGGACTGGGCCTTGAGGGTCTGCGTACTCGTTCGTTTGGAGACCTGATCCTGAAAGTAGGCGACACGGCTGTCGAGTTCGGCCATCTCGAGGATGCGACGCAGACGGGTCCGCAACTCGTGACGGTCGAGGGGCAACATCAGGTAGTCGTCGGCTCCATGTCGGAGGGCGTTGGAAGGACGGATGGGGTCGGAGGGCGAGCAGAGGGCCAGCACCGGTGTTCCCGCCAGCGCCAGTTTCAGCGAACGCATCCGGTCCGCGCCGCGCGCGCTTTGCAGGTCGGTATGGAACAGGACCGCATCGTAGCGGTGTTCGGCGGCCAGTCGGACGGCCGCGGCAGGGTCGGACTCGGTTCGCACGGTGTACCCCGCATCTTCGAGCATCTGCCGACTCTGGGCCCGGGCGGTCCCCGGAGAAGCCACCAGGAGTAACGACGGTTGGGGTGGGGAAGTTGCCACGGGTTCGTCTGCCCTTCGCGTTATGAAAAGTGCCGGCCATTATGACCGCCCTTCTCGTTAAATCTGTCAGAGTGACGGAGTCAATGCAAGGAAGGATCTGGAATTCCACGGATAGTTTATCTTTTTTATCAATAATACTTTGAATAACAGAATATGAATGGCGGTAATTTTAGCCTTAAACTCCTATTGTGAAGTTGGTACGCAAATTGGAAGGGTAAGAAGATGGTGTCTGCGGTGTCTCGTCAGGAGGGTGCGTTGATGGCAAGAAGGAAGCTCCAGAAGCCGGGTCTGATCGTTAACTACGATTTCAAGGATCGGACCTACCAGATCGACCCCGACCTGAAAAAGGTCTATCGTCGATTTGTTGAGATCGAGACTTCAAAAGCTTCCGAGATCCTTGCGAGTTGGCGGGCAACCGCCGTCGTCACCGCGTAGCCGACAACTTTTCAGGTCGTCTACCGGCACGGACCCGCATCGTGGGGGCACGAGACGGACCATGCCGCGTTTCCTGCAGATTGCTGCACTCTTCTTGATCCTGCCGGCGCCGGTATTCGGCGCGGAATCCTGCCTCGAAGGTCCTCCTCGAAGTTGGCAGGCTTGCTTCCAGCGGAACGCGACCCCCGTCGGCGACATCCTCACTGCCATCGGTCAGCGACCGGACCTACCCCACCAGCCGGTGATCGAACTCCTCGTCTCTCTTGAGAAGAAGACCGCCGACACACCGACCTACGACATTGCCAGGATCGACGCACTGGCCGGCCGTCAGCTGGAGCTCGGGGATCCCCGTGCCACGGCAGCGACCCTCCGCGAGGGGCTGGCCGCTCGCCCGGTCAGGACTCAGCCCATCTTGAAGCGAGGCGCGTCCGCCTGGAAGCCGAGCCAGGCGACCGGAGGCGACAGTGCCCGAGCCGTGCGTTGGGCTCGATGGCTGGCGTCGGCCGGCCAGCGGGAGATCGCCGTCGATCTTCTTCAATTCGCCACCGATCTCGGCGAGAACCAGTGGCAGACGGAAGACTGGGCCGCCGACTATCGCGGAACGGTCAAGTCGAACGCTCACCCTCTGCTGGCCGATCGTTGGTACCTGCCTCCGGCAAACGCGACGCTGAACGTGTTGGGTCAGCCGGACCCCATCGAACTGGCAGATCTCCGCGGCAGCGTCGTGATCCTCGACTTCTGGGCAACCTGGTGTCCTCCTTGCGTCGAGGGGCTTCCGAAGTTGGACACGATTCAGGACCGCTACCGGGACGAGAACGTTCGGGTGTTCGCGGTCAACTCCGGCGAGCCTCCTCACGTGGCGGTGGCCTTCGTCGAGGATCATGATTTGAGCCTCCCGGTCGTGACCTACGACGAGACGCTCGAACGCGAATTCTCCGTCTCAAGCTTGCCGACGTTGATCATCCTCGATCGGACGGGTCGTGTCCGCCGACGATGGGACAGCTACCTCGAAGGATCCCAGGAACTCCTGCCGAAGATCATCGACAATCTTCGGAAACCGGATGTGCCGGTCGAGATCGGGACCGTGCTGACCGATCGAGTAGGCCTGAGGGTGCGGTGGATGCGAGATTTCCCCTCGCGGGTCTCCGCTCTCGCGTTCGCTCGGCGCGGCGGGCACGATTTCTGGCTTGCCAGCGTCGGCACTCGGCTGGCGACGATCGATCGCACGGGAAAGATCATCCATCAGTGGAAGGACCACCCGTCGTTCCGTCGATTGGTCCCACTGACGGCGTCCGACGGCCCCGACTCCCGGGTGCTCGGGTTCCGACCGGGGGCCCGACAGATCGCGATCATCGATCTCAAGGGGCCTGAACTCCGCGAGATGACCCTCGATGCCGCCGTCTTCGATGCCGCGGGCAGCGGCGACGGGAATCTGTGGGTCGCGACGCAGACGGGTCTGCACCGACAGGAGTTGCAGCCCGAGGGCGGGTTCGGGGACCGAACCGCGGTGGGGCCGGCGGGTCTCGCGACCGCCGTCGATCAGGATCCCGGTCAGAGCCTGTTGGCCTTGGTCCGGACCGATGATGGCGCGAAGCTGGTCGAGGTGGATGGATCTCGTAACGTAGTCGACCTCGACACGCCACCGGGACGGCAGCCATGGGCCGTCGAGAGAATCGGTTCGTCCATCGCGATCCTGCCGGCCGACGTCCTTGCACAGTCGACGGCTCGGTTCGATCCCGACGGAAACGAGAAGCTGGTGCTGGCCCTCAAGTCGAATCACCTGGTCGTGATCGACGTGGAGAGCCGCGAGGTCGATGTCCGCATGAAGGTGGACGACATTCAGGCCCTGGCCGTGGCCGATACCGACGGTGACGGACGGGACGAGATCGCGGTCTCTGCCGGTCGTCGACTGTTCATCCTGGAGCGGACGGCAAGCCGCTAGCGGACGCCTAACGCCGTCAGGGCGCGAGGGAGGTCCGAGAGATCGTCGAAGACATGATCGGCAGCGGCCTGGTCGATCTCGCCTGCCGCCGCCCATCCCGTTCGAACCGCGACGGCGCGGAACCCGTTCTCTCTGGCGCAGTGGACATCCATCGCGGTGTCTCCGACGACCGTCACCTCCCGAGGAGAGAAGACGGTGTCGTGCTGACGGGAAGCACGCTCGTAGGAGATCTGAGCGATTCGGGCCCGTTGTCGGTCGTCGGAACCAAATCCGCCGGTCGGGAAGTAGTCGTTGATTCCAAACGGCGTCAGTTTCAACCGAGCGCTCTGTTCGAAGTTGCCGGTGACCAGACCCAGGGCGACCGCCTCCGACTGCAGACGTTCCAACAGCGGCAGGACGCCGTCGTAGAGTCGACGCCTGGAGTTGGACCGCTGCATCTCGACGGAGAGTCGCCGAAAGTACTCCAGCCGAAACTCGGCGTCGTGAGATCGCAGCGTCTCCGGGGCGACACCCGACGCGATCGCCAAATCCTCCACGATGTCGGGGTCGGTGCGACCGCCGAATCTGACGTGTCGGGTCTTGTCCGCGAACTGCGTCACGCCGAAAAGAGTCTCGAATGCCTGCTGCAGCGCGATCCGACCCGCACGGTCGGTGTCCACCAGAGTGCCGTCGATATCGAATAGGACCAGCAGTGCCATGCCCCATCTTTCCACAACGGCGTTAGACTCGCGGTTCCATGACGTCGATCCGTCTCCAGCAGGTCCATCGCCGTACCGCGGTCCTACCCGGTGCGGGTCCGCGTCTGCCGGGCGTTCGACGACTGCTGGCGATCCGCCACGATCGCCTGGGCGATCTCGTCCTCACCCTACCGGCGCTGGCGAGTCTCCGGTCCGCGTACCCCGACTGTCAGCTGGCCTGCATGGTGGCACCCGAGTGGATCCCGATCGCCCAACAGTTCGACCCCGTGGATGCGGTCTTGCCCTTCCGTCCGTCGTCCCGCGAGAACATCCGCACGATCCGTGAGTTCCGGCCGGATCTTGCGATCTGTATGACCCGCAGCGCCGGAAGCGCGTGGCAGACGCTCCGCGGCGGGGTCCCGCAAAGGGTCGGCACATCCCATCGGCTCTACAGCCCGTTGTTCCATCATCGTGTCGACCGACGACGTCGCCACGGTGGCCTGCATGAGGTGGACTACGCACGGGACTTCGCCATGCAGGTCGGCGGCGAGCCCGACGCCCCGCGATTCCCGTGGACGTTGCCGGAATCTCAGCGTGAGCGTGGGGCGCTTCTCGGCCGGGATCTCCGGGCCGGTCTAGGTTTGACGGACGAGGCGCCGTTGGTCGTCCTTCACGCCGGTAGCGGCGGTTCGTGTCCAACCTGGCCCGTGGCCCATCACCGCTTGTTGGGGCAACGGCTGACGAAGCTCGGGTTCGCCGTGGTTCATTCGATGGGGCCCGCGGAAGCAACGTGGGAGGCCGAGGGTCTCTTCGGCGACGATTCGGGCGCGATCTTTCGCGGAGGGCTTCAGGAACTTTGTGGACTCGTGCTCCACGCGGATGCGGTGGTCGGCTCCAGCACGGGTCCTATCCACGTCGCGGCTGCGTTGGGGAGACCCGTCCTGGCCATTCATGGTCCGTGGCCGACGTGCGGGGCGACGCGTTGGGGTCCCTACTCTGTGGGCGGTTGGGCGGTCATCGTCGGCGACGAGCGAGACGGGGACTGGAGCCGTCGTCGTCGACGACGGGATGGCCAGAGACTCCTGGGGTCCTTGACGCCGGAGGACGTGGTTCCGATGGTAGAGGCGTTGATCGCCGGGAGGCCGCTGGCGGGCTAGCCGTCCCAGGCCCGCGTCAGTTCGTGTGGGATGCCGAGGAGTGCCAGGAGGCGGCCGGCGATGAAGTCGGCCAGATCCTCGAAGGTGGTCGGGCCGTAGTAGAACGCGGGCATGGCCGGAACCACTGTGGCACCGACGCGACCGACGTCGGCGAGATTCTCCAGATGGATCTGATTGAGCGGAGACTCACGAGGAACCAGCAGGAGTGGACGACGTTCCTTGAGGGTGACATCCGCCGCCCGCTCGATCAGGTTTGTCGACGAGCCGTGACGGATTCCCGACAGGGTCTTCATCGAGCAGGGGACGACCACCATCGCATCCCATTTCCGGGACCCCGACGCCAGTGGGGCACCCAGGTCATGCACCGAGTACTCGGTCAACGTGCCCGTTCGCTCGGCAGGCCCGTAACGACGATCCAACCAGTCGACCAGCGGTTCGGTCTTGAGGTTGAGCTCACACTCCTCGATGAGGAGACGCTTTCCATAGTCGCTGACGACGCAGTCCACGTCGAGGCCGTGCTCCAGCGCGGCCTTGACGAACCGCACCGCGTAGATGGCACCGCTGGCACCGGTGATCGCGACGACCACCCGCATCCGATCCGATTTGCCTGTCATCTCGACCCTCGTTGGATCCAACTAGCCGATCCATTTCCGTGCCGAGGGATTGTTGCACACCGCGTCGTGGGGATCCTGATTGGATCCATCGAGGTCGATCGCCAGCACCCTGTCTCGCTTCCCCGGTGCCAGGCTACCGAGCCGATCGGCGAGCCCGAGGGCCCGCGCACCATTCAGGGTGGCGATCCTCACTGCGTCGATCGTCGAGAGTCCAGGGGCGGCTTCGCACAACGCGGCAAGTTCTACGAACGGGTCCAGATCCTCGACCGACGCCAACGAATCCGTCCCCAACGCGACCGGGATGCCGGCGGCGACGAATTCCGTGACCGGTGCCGTGCCCACGCCGAGCCAGCGATTGCTCCGCGGGCAGGTGACCACCGTGACGCCGCGCGATCGGAGTAATGGGAAGCAGTGCCGAGACAGCTGGACGCCGTGGACCAACAACGTCCCGGAGTAGAGAAGGCCACAGCGTTCCGCGTACTCGACGGGGCCTTGCGCCGGTGGGACGTAGTTCTCCGTGGTGAACCCGTATCGGTCGAAGAGAGGTCGGAGACTCCCGCGACCGGTGGTCAAGAGCTCGACCTCGGCAGGACTCTCCGCCAGGTGGATGCTCAACGGGGCCGCATCCCGTCGCCCCTGCTCCGCCAACGCCTGAAGCAACGGCTGCGAGACACTGTGCGACGCGTGGGGCGTCGGGCGCACCGTCCAACGATCGTTGGGCCAATCGGGTCGTTGCCCGATGGTCCTTACCTGCCGGTGCCCGTGCTCGAGCGTCGTCGCAGCGTTCTCGGGGTTCATACCCAGGAGCTCATGAAACAGAACCCCGTCGACCTCCGGCCGTGCACTCACGACCTCGGCGACCCAGGTGTCGTTGCAGATATCGCCGAACGCCGCGGTGCCGTGGTCGATGGCGAACGCCAGCGCATCGGCGGCGGCGTTCTTTGCGGACGAGAGGTCGATCCGGGTCCGTGTCTCGAGCAGTCTCTCCAGCCAGAGAGCGTAGTCGCCCCGTGGCAACGGCTCGGCCCCCATCCACGAGAGCTCCAGATGGGTGTGGGCGTTGATCAGTCCGGGCAGAAGGACGCGGTCGCCGTGATCGGTGGCGGAAGCGTCGGGGTAATGCCGTTTGAGTTCCGACGCCACGCCCACGGCGACGATCCGATGGTCGTCCACAACGATCCCGCCCCACTCGATGGGCGGGGTGTCGATCGGCAAGAGCCAGCGAGCCTGATGCAACGCCACCACGGCCGGATGCTACCAGAGCGCCTTTGCATCCCACCGGCAGTCAGCCTAAGATCGCCGTGTTAGCTGAGAGGAGAGACCATGCGTGTTTCGATCCCGAGAGTCCTGTCTGTCGCGTTGCTGCTGTTGCCGGTAATCGTCCTGGCGGGGCCGAAGAAGTCCGAAGCCGGCGTCGGCGCGTACGAGGCGCTCGGGATCAAGACCGGAAAGGTCCTGACGGGAACGGTGCTCCGCGCCCGTGTGGTCCCCAATGCGACGGACAAGCAGGTCGTCTCGATCGTGACCTATCTCACCGGCCGCAATTCAAAATCTGACGCGGTCAACGTCCGCTTTGGAGTCTTCCAGGCGGCGGGTGAACGCCTGGTAGCGATTCATACCGCCGACCTCGGCGAAATCGCCGGTGGCCACGTCGGTGCCGGCGACCTGCAGCTGTTGGATCTCGACCAGGACGGCACCAACGAGGTCATCGTGTTCTACGACGACTTCAGCGACGAATTGATCACGCAGCGACAGGCCGTCGTCTATTTCCACGAGGACGGCGCGTTCGTCCCCAGATGGCAAGGACCGGTAGAGTACGACGCGACGCGCAAGGTCCGGGACCTGGCCGACGAGCGGCGGGATCGTTTCGTCCGCGAGATCGACCTCGCCAATACCATGCGAACGCGGGGAGTCACGCTGTTCTTCGACAAGCGGGTAACCGCCATCGCCGGAGAGACCCTGGCGCAGCCGAAGACGGTGCAAGAGACCTTCCCGCTTCGACCCAAGCCGCAGCGCTAGTGGCGTCGGCCTCTGTCGAACAGGTTCGTTTCGTCCTGGCCCGACCACAGACGGCGGGCAATATCGGCTCCGTCGCCCGTGTCCTGAAGAATTTCGGATTCGGGAATCTGGTGATCGCCGACCCCGGATGTGATCCGCACGGTGGCGACGCCTATCGGATGGCGGTCGACGCGGCCGATCTGCTGCGGGGCGCCACCGTTCATGACACCCTCGACGACGCCCTGGAGGGCGCACAGACCGTCGTGGGTGCGACGGCGCGGACCGGTAAGTATCGTCATCCCCACTGGCGTCTGGACCAACTGGCCGTCGGTCTCGCGCCCCATCGGGATCAGTCGATGGCGTTGATGTTCGGTCGCGAGGACCACGGACTGTCGGACGTCGAACTCGATCGTTGCACCCATCTGGTCTATCTGCCTTCGGTCCCGGCCTACCCGTCACTCAACCTCAGTCAGGCGTTGGGCCTGGTGGCGTACGAGCTTCGTCTCTCGACCCTCGACGGCCCGCGGACGCCTCTCGCAGAATCGGTCCCGGCATCCCACGAGCAACGGGAGGCCTTCTACCGTCAGTTCGAGGAGGGGCTGCTTGGAATTGGCTTCATCGACGAGCGAACCTCGGCGACGATTCTCCGTCGGTTTCGCCGGTTGATCGGTCGGGCGGGTGCCACCGACGACGAGGTTCAGATGCTTCGTGGGCTGGCCCGGCAGATCTCGTGGGCCGCAGGGCAAATACGGGGCGACGATGGCTGACACGCTGACCGATGCGTTGAAGCGGCGGGCCGTCGACGAGGGGTTCGATGACATCGCCATCGCGGATGCTGCGCCGTTGCCGCGTGACGGTGCCGCGCTGGCGGCCTGGCTGGGCCACGGATTCCACGGGACCATGGCGTGGATGGACCGCCACCCTGAACGCCGGAAAGACCCGAGCGCCGTCGTGCCGGACTGTCGCAGCGTCGTGACGGTGACGATGAACTACTGGAGGGAGACACCGAAGCCTCCGCCGGATCGATTCGGTCGTGTCGCCCGCTACGCTCAGAGCCGCGACTATCACAAGGTGATGGGGAAACGACTGAAACATCTGGCGCAGTGGCTCGAGGACGAGAGTGGGCAGGCGACGAGAGCGTTCGTGGATACCGCACCGATCCTCGAACGGGGCTGGGCTCAGCAGTCGGGGATCGGGTGGATCGGGAAGAACGCCAACCTGCTGACCCAGGGTCGAGGATCGTGGCTGCTGCTAGGAGAGCTCCTGACCTGCGCGTCGTTGCAGGCGGACGCCGATGGCCCTCACGCCGATCATTGTGGGACCTGCACGGCCTGTCTCGATGCGTGTCCCACCGACGCCATCGTCGCCGATGGGGTCGTTGATGCGACTCGCTGCATCTCGTACTGGACGATCGAGCATCGAGGGTCGATCCCGGAGTCGATTCGATCGGGTCTTGACGGCTGGGTCTTCGGTTGCGACGTCTGTCAGGACGTCTGCCCATGGAACGAGCGGTTCGCCGAGGAGGCAGACCCCGCGTCCATCGAATCGCGAGACGATCTCCGAGGACTCGATCCGGCGGACTTGTTGGATCTTGACGAGGTGACGTTTCGGGTGCGGTATTCGGGCACGCCGCTGATGCGCGCGCGCTGGGATGGCATGCGTCGCAACGCGGCCATTGTCCTCGGCAATCAAGGCGATCGGCGGCATCTGGAGCTTTTGCGGAAGCATCGAGAGGATCCGCAACCCCACATTCGTGAGAGCGTGACCTGGGCGATCGCACAGATCGAAGGCCGTTCTCGGTGATAGGATGAGGGCCGCGGGGGGATCATCGCGATGGCGCTAGGCGAGAAACGCGATACGGATCGAGCCAGGAAGCGTGTGCGTGTGCGCTACGGCGTGGACGCACTGAACCGTACCGGCTTTACCCGCAATGTCTCACCCACCGGACTCTACATCGGGACCAATTCGGTCTTCGCCCCCGGCACCACGCTGCAGGTCGAGCTGAAGATTGACGAGCAGACGTTTACGATGTGGGCGCGGGTCGTCTGGGCCAAGAAAGTGCCGCCGCAGCTGGCCCATGTCCTGGATTGCGGGATGGGGGTCTGCTTCATCGATCCGGACCCCGATTGGCTCAGTTTTTTCGAGTCGACGGACGGCCCCTAGATCCTCAATCTGAGGAGTCGAAATCCCTCGCCCGATGATGTAAAATGTCGCAACCAGACTGGGGTTGCGCCGGATCGGTCGTCTCGGGTAGAACCACTACATCTTGGGGTCGAGCCCGTCGTCGGTGACAAATATTGTGGCCGTTCCTCGGTTTTTGCTTGACGCGTTTTAGAGGTGACTGCTACATTCCAGCTCGTTTCGTCTGACGCCTGAACATCCCCCCTGGAGGACCGTAAATGCTCCGTTCCGACCGCGAAACTTCCAAGAAAAACCCTAGCCCCCAGGTCGTCGGCGAGCATGCTGCGGAACGCACCGACGGGAGCCATGATCCGCGTCGTGGCCTCCGGGTCCCGCGTCGATTCACCCAGGCCGGCGTCCATCCCTACGATGCGCTGGAATGGGAGCTGAGGGACGCGGTCATCACCAACGAGAAGGGCGAGATCGCGTTCGAGCAGCGGAACGTCGAGGTCCCGAAGTTCTGGTCCCAGCTGGCGACCAACGTGGTCGCCCAGAAGTACTTTCGCGGGCTCATGGGAACCCCGGAGCGGGAGACCAGCGTTCGGCAACTGATCGATCGGGTGGCCAAGACGGCGGCCAGCTGGGGTCGAGACGGCGACTACTTTGCCAGCCCAGAAGACGCGGAGAGTTTCGAGCACGAGTTGACCCACCTCCT
The DNA here is from genome assembly GCA_029861955.1 of Acidobacteriota bacterium. Classification (NCBI taxonomy): domain Bacteria; kingdom Pseudomonadati; phylum Acidobacteriota; species Acidobacteriota bacterium. The sequence goes on along the minus strand of JAOTYK010000011.1, from coordinate 105,459 downwards.
GGTCAATCAGATGGTCTCGTTCAACTCGCCGGTCTGGTTCAACTGTGGGGTCGAGGAGCATCCGCAGGTCTCGGCCTGTTTCATCAACGCGGTGGAAGACACGATGGGTTCGATCCTCGATCTGGCCAAGACCGAGGGGATGCTGTTCAAATTCGGTTCCGGCACCGGTTCGAATCTCTCCACGATCCGCTCCAGCAAGGAGACGCTTGGCGGGGGCGGAACGGCCTCCGGTCCGGTCTCGTTCATGAAGGGCTACGACGCGTTCGCCGGTGTCATCAAGTCCGGTGGCAAGACTCGTCGCGCCGCCAAGATGGTCATCCTCGACGCGGAGCATCCGGATATCGAGGAGTTCATCACCTCCAAGGCCAACGAAGAGAAGAAGGCCTGGACGCTCATCGACGCCGGCTACTCCGGCGAGTTCAACGTCGTCGGTGGAGCCTACGATTCGGTCTTCTTCCAGAACGCCAATCACTCGGTTCGTGTCAATGACGACTTCATGCGGGCCGTCCTCAACGATGGCGAGTTCTCGACGCGTGCCGTCACCGACAAACGCCCGATCGAGACCTACCGCGCCCGCAAGCTGATGCGTGAAATGGCCGACGCCGCCTGGATCTGCGGCGATCCCGGCATCCAGTACGACACGACGATCAACGCGTGGCACACCTGTCCCAACACCGATCGCATCAACGCCTCCAATCCGTGCAGCGAGTACATGTTCCTCGACAACTCGGCCTGCAATCTGGCCTCGTTGAATCTCATGCGATTCCGTCGCCCCGACGGCGAGTTCGACATCGCGTCGTTCAAGCATGCCGTCGAGGTCACGATCTCCGCGATGGAGATCTGGGTCGATAACGCGTCGTACCCGACACCGCCGATCGGCGAGAACTCCCACAAGTTCCGTCCGCTGGGTCTTGGCTATGCCAACCTGGGCGCGTTGTTGATGTCTCGGGGCAACGCCTATAACTCCGACGAGGGGCGCGCCTACGCCGCCGCCATCACCGCACTGATGTGTGGTCACGCCTACACGACCTCCGCCAACATCGCCGCCCACAACGGCGCGTTCGACGGCTACGAGCGGAATCGCGAGCCGTTCATCAAGGTGATGCGGAAGCATCAGTCTCACGCCGACGGGATCGACGACACGTCCGTGCCGTCGGACCTCCTCGCCGCTGCTCGTGGAGCCTGGGCCGATGCCGTCACGACGGGCACGGAGCACGGCTATCGCAATTCCCAGACCACCGTCCTGGCACCGACCGGCACCATCGCCTTCATGATGGATTGCGACACCACCGGGATCGAGCCGGATCTGGCACTGGTCAAGTACAAGAAGCTTGTCGGTGGCGGCCTGTTCAAGATCATCAACAACAGCGTGCCGCTCTCGCTCAAGAAGCTGGGCTACGAGATGGCCGACATCCAGAAGATCGTCGACTACATCGACGAGAACGACACCATCGAGGATTGCCCCCAGCTGAAGGACGAGCATCTGCCGATCTTCGACTGTGCCTTCAAGCCTGCCAACGGCAGTCGTTCGATCGAGCCGATGGGTCACATCAAGATGATGGCCGCCGTTCAGCCGTACCTGTCGGGCGCCATCTCGAAGACCGTCAACATGCCGTCAACGGTCACCATCGAGGACATCGAAGAGGCCTACATCGAAGCCTGGCGTCTGGGCCTCAAGTCGATCGCGATCTATCGTGACGGCTGCAAGCGTACCCAGCCGCTCTCCACCGGCAAGAGTAAGACGGACGCGATCGCCGTCGACGCCGCGCCGCTTCCCCCCGGTGCAGCTCGCCGCAAGCTGACTGACACCCGCGACTCGAAGACCCACAAATTCAGCGTGGGCGGTTTCGAGGGTTACATGACCGTCGGCCTGTACGCCGACGGCATGCCCGGTGAGATCTTCATTACGCTGGGTAAGGCCGGTTCGACGTTGGCCGGATTCGCAGACTCCTTCGCCACCGCTATCTCGTTCTCGCTCCAACATGGTGTCGAGTTGCGATTCCTGGTGGACAAGTTCACCCACGTTCGCTTCGAGCCGTCGGGCTTCACCGGAAACCCGGATATCCCGATCGCCAAGTCGATCGTCGACTACGTCTTCCGTTGGTTGGCCCAGGAGTTCCTGCCGACGGAGAACCAGCCGGAGATCTCTATCGACGAAGGCAGTGGGGACGCTCAGGAGACCGCCGACGGCAACGGCGAGACTCGATCCGCCCGCGAGCGAGAGGTGTTCGTGGCCCAGGCCGACGCGCCGCCGTGTCACGAGTGTGGGGCGATCATGATCCGTAACGCCGCCTGCTACGCCTGCGTCAACTGCGGGGCCACCAGCGGTTGTTCCTGATCCCCGGCGAGTGAGGCGACGTGGCGCGACGTAGACGGGACTGGACCCACTACGACGACGAGTCGCTCCTCGACGAGCGGCTCTGTGACCTGGACCTGACCCTCGAGGGAACGCCCCTCGAGCGTCGGGTGCAGCGACTCTACGCTGAGTTGGATCGTCGTGGCATCGGCTTCCGTCCTCATGCGTGGCTCTCCAGCGAGTGGTTCTCACCCGACGGCGTCCCCGGCGTGGCGATCCCGTTCTTCCTGGCTCACCCACGGCTGATGAAGCTGGAACTCCGGCAGATGCTGGAGGTGGAAGGGGGCAGCTCGACGGCCTGCATGCGTCTGCTCCGTCACGAGACCGGGCATGCCATCGACACGGCCTATCGTCTGCACCGACGCAAACGCTGGCGCGACGTGTTCGGCCTTTACTCCCAGCCCTATCCACGGATCTATCGTCCTCGTCCATCGAGCCGCGCGTTTGTTCTGCACCTGGACGCCTGGTACGCCCAGGCCCACCCGGCGGAAGACTTTGCCGAGACGTTTGCGGTCTGGCTGACCCCACGACTGAACTGGCGCAAGCAGTACGCCGACTGGCCCAAGGCGCTGGCCAAGCTGCAGTTCGTCGATGAATTGATGAAGGAGGAGGTCCTCGGGAAACCGGCGCCGGTGCGCTCGAAGGCCCATCTCGAACCGGTGTCGAAGTTGCGGATGACGCTGAAGAATTACTACCGCAGCAAACGCAGTCGCTATGGGTTGGCGTGGCCCGATGTCTACGACCGCGACCTCAAGCGGTTGTTCTCCGACGACCCACGACACGCCAGACGGCCACCGGCATCGACCTTTCTCCGTCGTCTTCGTCCAAAGATCCGCGGCATCATCGCCGAGTACACCAACTCCAACGTCTACACCGTGGACCAGGTGCTGCAGGACATGATCGAGAGGTGTCGCGTGTTGAAACTGCGGCTGACCATGGTGCCGTCTCGGACCGAGACTCAGGCGATCGTGCTGGTGACGGTCCACACGATGAGTTGTCTTCACGCCCGTCGGTTCGAGATCCCGGTATGAAAAAGAAACCGCGCAAGCTCAGGGTCATGCAGTTGATGCACGCGGATCTCGTACCTCCGGACTCGATCGAAGGGCTGGACGAGAAGCAGATGCAGCCGTTCAAGACGGAGTTCGACGTCCTCGAGACGTTGCGTGCCGAGCTGGGGCACGAGGTGCTGCCGTTAGGGGTGGACAGCGATCTCGGTGTCCTGCGACGGGCGATCATGGACTTCAAGCCCCACGTCACCTTCAATCTGTTGGAGGAGTTTCACGGCGTCGCGGTCTACGACCAGCATGTGGTCAGCTATCTTGAGTTGATGAGGAGCCGTTACACCGGATGCAATCCGCGTGGGTTGATGCTGGCCCATGACAAGGCACTTTCGAAAAAGGTGTTGGCCTTTCATCGGGTGCCGGTGCCGGATTTTGCGGTCTACCCGCTTGGGCAGGGGATCCGGCCATCGAAAAAACTGCGTTACCCGATGCTGGTCAAGTCGTTGACCGAGGAGGCGTCGCTGGGTATCGCCCAGGCGTCGCTGGTTCAAGACGCGGCGCAGTTGAAGGAGCGAGCCGAGTTCATCCATCGCCAGCTGGGGACCGACGCCATCGCCGAACGTTTCATCGACGGCCGCGAGTTCTACGTTGGGGTGCTGGGGAACTACCGGTTGAAGGTCTTGCCGGTCTGGGAGCTGGTCTTCAAGAACGTGTCGGACGAGACCCCGTTGATCGCCACCGCCAAGGTGAAATGGGATCCCAAATATCAAGAGAAGCTTGGCGTCGATTACCGTCAGGCGACGGGAATCGATAAGGAGTTGGAGCGGCGAATCCATCACATCTGCAAGCGAACCTATCGGTTGCTCAATCTGTCCGGCTATGCACGGATCGACTTGCGGATGGAAGAGGATGGGAAGCTGTACGTCCTGGAGGCCAACCCGAATCCGGAGCTGCAGTACGGCGGCGAGTTTGCGGATAGTGCCGAGGTCAGCGGGACGCCGTATAGCGTCCTGTTACAAAAGATCCTACAACTGGGGCTGAGTTATCGCGCCCAGTGGCAGGAGTGAGGGCAAAAAGGGGACAGATTTATTTTTCTGATCGTCGATCAGAAAAATAAATCTGTCCCCTTTTCTCATAGTCAATAGCCTCATCTCTCGACTGAGGTAGACTCCGCACTGAGAAGCGCGCGGTAATCTTCTCCGAAGGATCTACCCATGCTGCGATGCCCGACTTGCGCCAGCGAAGTTCCGGACGGAAGTCGTTTCTGCAGCCACTGCGCCACCGAGATCTCTTCCGTCTCCTCGGCCCCGACGGCGACCAGTTTCGGCGACACGCCGTCGCGACACGCTAGCCATCCCTCCCTCGACGGGTCGCGCTTCGTCCCCGGCACGATGGTGGCCGAGCGCTACCGCATCGTCGGAATGATCGGCAAGGGTGGCATGGGTGAGGTCTACCGGGCCGACGACCTCGTGCTGGGCCAACCGGTGGCGTTGAAGTTCTTGCCGGAAAAGTTGGAGCACGACCAGGCGCGACTCCATCGGTTTCTCGGGGAGATCCGCATCGCGCGTCAGGTGGCTCACTCGAACGTCTGTCGCGTGTACGACGTCGGCGAGATCGAAGGCCGTCACTTTCTCTCCATGGAATTCGTCGACGGCGACGACCTGTCCACATTGCTGCGCCGGGTCGGACGACTTCCGGAGGAGCGGGGAACGGAGATCGCCCGGCAACTCTGCGCCGGACTTGCAGCCGCCCACGACCAGGGCATCCTGCATCGCGACCTCAAGCCGGCCAACGTGATGATCGATGGACGGGGACGGGTCAAGATCACGGACTTCGGCCTGGCCGGTTACGCCGACACCATCGAGGGAACAGAAATTCGCGCCGGCACGCCGACCTACATGGCTCCCGAGCAGCTGTCGGGGAAGCAGGTCTCGGTCCGTAGCGACCTCTACTCTCTGGGTCTCGTGCTCTACGAAGTCTTCACCGGTCGGAAGGCGTTCGAGGGCAAGAGCCCTGCGGAGATCCTCAAACTACAGGAAGAAACGACGCCGACCGCGCCGTCCTCGCTGGTCGACCACATGAACCCTGTGGTGGAGCAGGTGGTCCAGCGTTGCCTGGAACGCGACCCGACCCGACGGCCTGCGTCGGCGCTCTCGGTAGCGGCGGCGCTTCCCGGTGGGGATCCATTGGCCGCCGCGCTGGCCGCCGGTGAGACGCCGTCGCCGGACATGGTCGCCGCCGCCGGACCCGCCGGTGGCCTTCGGTCGGGAATCGCTGTGGGGCTCCTGGCCGCGACCTTCGTTGGCGTCGTGATCGCGGCGGTCCTGGCCGGGCGCCAGGCCATCTACTCCCGCGTGACGATGGAGAAGTCCATGGAGGCGCTGAAAGAGAACGCGCGCGCGCGGGTCGTCTCGTTCGGCTACGACGATCCTCCGGTGGACTCGGCGACCTGGCTCAACCTCGACCAGGGCAAGATCATCCGGGTGGCACGGGAGAAGGGAGTCGAGGCCGCCTGGGATGAACTGTCGCTCGCCGGCCAGCAGGTCCTGTCCGTGGTCTATCGCCAGGACGATGGAACCCTGATGCCCACCAGTCCACGGGGTGTCGTCAACTGGAACGATCCGCTTCCCAGCTTTGGTGCCGTCACTGTTCAACTCGATCTGCGTGGGAAGCTCGTCTACTTCAAGGCCGTACCGTCGTACTACGGCGACGAGACAGAACCGGCACCAAGTCCGGACTGGACCTCGCTGTTTGACGCCGCCGGACTCGACATCACGCAGTTCGATTCGACGACGCCGACGGTGCGACCGAAGCTCTTCTCCGACGCCAGAATGGCCTGGTCCGGCGTGCTTCCGGATCAACAGGACCTCCCCGTCCGCATCGAGGCGGCCGCCGTTCGTGGCAGGCCCGTCTACTTCAACATGGTCACACCGGACGAATGGGCGTGGACGGGAGAGACACAGACGGCACAACAGGCGTCGAACAAGGCGCAGCTTGTCTTGTGGATCACCGTAATCTCAATCCTCGCCACACTGGCGATCGGTGCGGTCTTTCTGGCGGTGCGAAATATCCGTCTTGGGCGTGGCGACCGAAGGGGCGCCTTCCGGCTCGCCGGGGCGATCCTGGGTTTACGTATTCTGTCGTGGGTATTTGGCGGGCACCACGTCGCCGACCTCGGTGAGGTGAATATCTTCGCCATCGTGCTGGGCGGAGGGCTCTCGCTGGCGTTGATCAGCTGGGTCGCCTACATGGCGCTCGAGCCCTATGTGCGCAAGCTGTGGCCTCAGGTGGTCGTCGGATGGAGCCGGTTACTGGTCGGGGGTTTCCGCGATCCGCTGGTCGGGAGAGATCTGCTGATCGGCTCCGCCGCCGGAGTCGGCATGACGGTCTATTTCGGGCTGGTCGGGTGGATCGGCGAGATCCTTGCGCTGATCCCCCCGTTGCCGGACAACAATTTCTTGCTCGCGTTGCAGGGGGGCCGTCACGCTCTCGGCACGCTGTTCACGATTGGTCTGGTCTCGCTGGCGGTTCCGATGTTCCACCTCGTCCTGCTGTTGCTGGCGCGGATCGTCCTGCGTCGGCAGTGGATCGCTTTCGTTGCCTACATGCTGGTCAACGGGTTTCTCGTGGCCGCCCAGTTCGCTGCATTCGCCCCCTCCAGGGCCGGATGGCTCATCGGCGCGCTGCTCGGTTGCATCAACGCGGCGATCTTCTTGTTCGTGCTTCAACGATTCGGGCTGCTGGCGCTGGTCGCGGCTCTTTTCGTCGCAAATCTGGTGGTTGTTTACCCGTTGACGACGGACTTCTCGGCGCCCTATTTCCCGGCGGCACTGTTCGGCGTGCTGCTCGCCCTGGCCGTCACCGTGTACGGATTCCGCACCGCGACCGCCGGCCAGCAGCTGATCAAGGACTCGATCCTCGAGGAGCCCCCGTCCCGGGCGTAGGCCGACAGCGGCGAAACCAGAATCTTGCGATGGCCCTGCAACCATGCTCGGCGTTCAGGCATTTAGGTGGGGGAACGGCCTAGTTACCCCAGGAGATCGCCATGAAACTTCGCTACCTCGCCCTTTTCGCCCTCCTCCTCTTCTTCCTGACCCTGCCCGTCGTGGCAGGCGACATCAACTCCTCCGTCCGTGTCGGTGCCGGCGAGACCGTCACCGACGACCTCTCCACGCTCAACGGCGGCATCCGCATCGGTGACGGCGCCACCGTCGATGGCGATGCCGAGTCGGTCAACGGCGGTGTCGAGATCGGCCGCAACGCGCGTGTCAAAACGGTCAGCAGTGTCAACGGCGGCATCGAGATCGGCGACGGCACGATGATCGATGGCGACGTCGAAAGCGTCAACGGTTCGATCTCGATGGGCATGCGTTCCAGCGCCGATTCGGTGGGTACGGTGAACGGCTCGTTGGATTTGACCGGTGTCGAAGTCGCCCATGACGTCAGCACCTACAACGGCGACGTGACGCTGAGCGACGGCACCAGCGTCGGCGGCGACCTCATCATCAAGGACACCAACTCCCGCAGCTCCGATCGTCGCCGCGCCGTGCGAATCTATGTCGAGAGCGGATCCACCGTCATGGGCGACGTGATCGTCGAGGACAAGGATCGCGAAGTCGAGGTCTACCTTCGCGGTGGCACCATCGCCGGCGAGATCCTCGGCGCCAAGGTCGTCGAGAAGTAAAAGGGGACAGATTTATTTTTCTTCCGACGCGGAACTCCGAAGGGGGTTCCGCGCTTTTCTTGGACCGGCGGCGATCAGTGGGTCGCTTCCGTAGCTTCGTGAACCAGCAGAAGCCCCCCGGAACGCCGAGGCCCGCGCTCTCGTTGGCAACCCCGATAGAGATTCTCCAGCACCGACCGCGAGTACGCGTCGTCGAATCCTACCTGAACGTACCAGGCAACCGGAACGACGCCGGCCGATGTGAGGATGGCCTTCGCCACGGACGACGGAGAGGATCGATCGGCAGATCCCATCCGATCCACGATCCAACGGCTGCCCACACGCATCAGCGGTAGTGAATCGGATTTCCTGGACTGTGCCCGCCGCGCTCGTTGGTTCAGTTCGAGCTCGTCGCGAAGCTGGGCCACACCCTCCAGCCACGCTTCTGCGGGCGATCGTTCGGACGCATTCATCTCGACAAACGGCACCCCGAACCCGGGGCACCAGCGCCGCAGTCGTCTCTGGATGGTGTCTCTGACGTCCGGAAGAACCCGGATGGCGTGTCTTCGCCCGAGTCGGGTGCGGTCCAGATGAAGACGTAGGTTCATGATCGAGGGACGAATCCTCGAACGCTCCTCAATCGACGCCTGATCGTTCAACATCCTCAGCGCCGAGTCGGCGTCCACCGGACGTCTGGCCTTATCCAGCGACACCAGCCGTGTGACCACCGTCGCCAGCGTTTCGTCTCCGAGGTGTCGAATCGCGTCAATCACCCCCGGAAACGGTCGCCCGGTGATGTAGTGCGCCAGGGTCTGCTCCGGCGAGGGCTCCTGCCAGCGACGCCCCGCCGCCAGACGACACAACAGCACGCCCAGCGCGTAAAGATCGGTGCGACCGTCGAGGGTGCGGCCCAGGACACACTCCGGTGCCGCGTAGGGGAAGGATCCACTCAGCTCGCCGGGAACGTCCTTATGACCACACGGCGTCGCAAGACCGAAGTCCGTCAAGCGAGCCCGTTCAATTCCCCGAGTCGACTGCAACACGTTCGCCGGTTTGACATCCCGATGCACCCAGCCACGCCGATGGATATGCGCCAGCGCAGAGAGCATTTCAACGGCCAGCCGACGCAGCGTCTTCCCATCCCAGCCCGCCACCGGACGCGTGCGGTCCAGGTTGTCGCCGACGACCTCTTCCAGCACCAGGTACGGCATGCCCGCGGGCAACGGCCCATCCGCCGCCACCCGCAACTCATGCGCGCGAACGATCCCGGGATGATCCAGGTCACTCCACGCCTCAAACTCCTGAACGACTGGATGATCCGGTCGCCACGGACCGGCCTCCTCGATGGCCTTCAGCACAACCCGCCGCTGCTGACGACAGTCGTAGGCCCGAAACGCCGACGCCATCCCCCCGCGTCCGAGCCTGCAGAGGATCGCGAATCGTCCGTCGACAAGTTGGGTTCGGGTGTTGCCCATCGAGGCGCATTCTCGGGGGCGCGCACCGAAGCGCACAACATCCTGGACCGTGACGCGTTGCCGAAAAGCAACGAACGGGTCTACTCGTTGCGAACCCGAATGTCGGGATGAAGAACGCCGTGGAGACCGGTCACCACCTGAGTCATCCGGCGATAGTCCAACTTGTCCGGTGTGTCGGTGGCGCTGTGATAGTCGCCGTGTCGTGCGAACAGCGTGTCGGTGAGAAGCACGCCGGGCATGCCGTACTCCCAGAACGACGCGTGGTCCGACCAGTCGACACCGTCGACGGCGGCGGGTCCACGGAAGGAGTTGACCGGAATCGAACGGGTCGACATGATCCCCGACTTGACGCGCCGGATTGAGGTGCCGGAGTTCAAGTTGCCGACCACCGCCACGAAGTTCCCTGCGCTCGGGTAGAGGAACCCAATACCGGGTACGGGAAAGTTCTGGCTGTTCTTCTCGTCGGAGAAACGACCGACGCCGTCCAGGGCGATCATCAGATCGACCTTGACGTCACGTTCGCGAAGGCTGTGGGCGTAGTGGGCGCTCCCCATGTGGTCGGTGCCGAAGTAGGGCGGCTCCTCGGTGCTGAACGCGACGAAGTGCCAATCCCTGCGGGGGGTCGCATCGGGCAGCGTCCGGACAAGTTCCAGGAGAACGGCCACGCCGCTGGCATTGTCGTCGGCGCCGGGGTGCTCCATGAACGCGTCATAGTGCGCGCCGATGACAAGGGCCCCCCGCGACGGATCGTTCCCCGACACCGTCCCGATGACGTTGTGGAAGACACGCCCCTCGACGGCATAGGTTTGCATCACAGTTCTCAGTTCGGCGTCGTGGAATTCGGAGAAGATCCACGAGGCCGTCTTGCTCAGGTTCTCGGGGTGCTGGTAGTCACGGGGTGACAGCGGTCCGCAAAGGTGAGCGACGTCGGATCGCAAACGCTCGACCGACGGTTCGGCCTCGATCTTGACGGACGGCACGCGGACGACCACCGGTCCGCTTATGAAAAGGCCCAGCAGCGAGGTCGCGAACACCAGGATGACGACCGTTGCGAATGTGATTCGCAAGATCGAGACCCGTCGGGACGGTGCCTCCGGTGTCGGTGTCGGTGCCGACTTAGTCGCCAAAGCGACCGCTCTCGAGCATGGCGATGAACGCGTCTCGCTGGGCGCGGACCGTGGTCTCGGGGCCGGTGAACTTGAAGAACCACGGGGCATCCGGCCCCTCGATGATGCCGCCAAGCAGCATGGCTTTCTCGATGGGTTCGGCCGGGGCGACACCCGTCGTCATGCTACCGGTGTACCTGCCGGTCAGTTCCACCAGATGGGTTCTTGGGGTGCTTTCGCGGATCGTCGTGAGTTGCATGACCTCTTGCGAATCGCGACCGTCCGGTTGGGTGAACATTCCCGCCCAGCGGCGGGCGTTGGCCAGGGGGTCACCGCCCTGACCCGGGCCGAAGTAGAAGACGACACACTCCGCGTCCGACACCTCGTACTGGGCGAAACGCATGTTGTTAGCCGGTGGGACCACCGTCCAGTCGGCAGGCACGTCCCAGGTCACGGGGCCGAAATCTGATGGAGACGGAGGAGGAACTTGGTTGTCGCCGACGCCGGGGATCGGCAGTGTCTGAGCCGGGCGGCTGTCTCCGCCCACGTCAGTCGACGTGGATGCCGGCGGATCCGCGGGAGGGGGCGACGAGCAATGCACCGACGCGAATACGACTATCAAAAGCAGGGGAACCCACGTCTGCAACTTCATCTTCATCCTCCGAGTATCGGTCTACGTCCGCCATTCTAGCGGATGATCGGCTATCCGTAGGCCGGTGTCTTGACTGCCCGCCGGGAGTCCTGATCCAGGGGTGGGGGAGTGCGCTCCTCGCCGTCCACGAGCCAGTCGCAGAGCGCCTCGACCCCGGGGAGATCCACCCGACAGAGCCACTCCTCGAGCGGGTCCGCCGGGGCGTCGCCCCAGTTTCGCTGGTCGTCGGCGTTGACGGCGTCGGCACTCGCGTTACGACGATAGCGTGCGAAGAAATCCTGGTGAAAGCCCAGGAAGCGTCGTGTTTGTCGTCGTCCCTTCTCGTCGTCCCGAAACAATTCGCGGCAGAGGTCGACGTATCGACGCAGGACTGCCAGGCGCTCCTCGGGGTAGAACTCGATCTCGCGCTGTTCTTGTAGTTCGCGGAAAATCCACGGTCGCGCCAGCCCCCAGCGACCGATCATGACCGACGCACATCCCGTCTGTTCGATCCGGCGCGAGACGTCGGTCCAATGGAAGATGTCGCCGTTGCCGATGACCGGTACCGATACGCTGGCGGCCAACTCACCCACCGCGTCCCAGTCAGCGGCTCGTCGATAACGCTGCGCGCGGCTACGCCCATGGAGCGCGATGGCGTCCACGCCGGCGTCTTCCGCCGCCTTCGCGATCTTCAGGAAGGTCGGCTTCTCGGCGGACCAGCCGAGACGCATCTTGATACTGATCGGGATCGAGACGGCGGCCTTCATCGCCGCGACGATCTCCGCCACGCGCTTCTGCCGTTTCATCAGCGCGGCGCCGAAACCGCGTCGTGTTGCGTCATCGATGGGACAGCCGAGGTTGACGTCCACGAAGTCGGCGCCCTGTTCCTCGGCGATGATCGCCGCCTCCGCCATGACGTGCGGGAGCTTGCCGGCGAGTTGGGCGCCGAACACCTTTTCGTCGGGATGACGTCGCAACAGCACCCGTTCCGAGCTGCCGTTGCGGGCGACCTTGTGGGCGTAGGCCATCTCGCCGAGGGAGACGGTGGCGCCGTACTCGGTCAGCAGTCGACGAAACGGTAGGTCGGTGCCACGGCTCATGGGCGCCATGATCAAGGGCTGACGAAAGATCGAGTCGGCGCTCAAGCGTCGTCCCCGTCTTCGGCGTCGCGTTCCAGTTGCTCGGTGATCGAGGCGACCTTGACCTCGGCGGCCTGGATCTTCTTGCGGCAGAGCGCGACCAGCTGGGCCGCCTCCTCCACGAGCCCCGACAGTTCGTCGATATCGACGTCGCCGTCCTCGATCAAGGTCAGGATCTCATCCAGCCGACTCGACGCGGCGGAATAACCCGGCTCGGTCGTCTTCTTCGTCGTCCTCTTGGCCATCGTCCCTACTCCTCCGGATCCTGTTCCGCCGCTCCCTCGCTGCGGAGCCTCATCGTGCCATCCTTCAGCTCTGCCGTCATCCGTGTGCCCCGTGGGGCGGCTGCGACCCGACTAACGACGTTGCCGTTCCCGGCCCGGAGGATCGCAAAACCCCGTTCCACGACCCGACGGGGGTCGATGGTGTGTAGGCGTCGCGCGCCGGCGTCCAGGGTCTCGGTCGAACGGGCCAGCAGGCGCCGGCCGAGGGGGCCCAGGCTGGATTCCCGCTCCCTCAGGGCCTGGCCTGCGTCGCGCATCTGCCGGTTCGATTCCCGTGCGATTCGACGGCTGCGGTCCACCACCGTCAGCGACTGTTGACGAAGCCGCAGGCCGACGGCGCCCGGGATACGAGTGGCGTAATGACGAAGGTTCTGTTGCCCGCGACGTAACTGGACCCGTCCACTCGTACGGAGGCGTTGTCGGATCGACCGCAGACGTTCGCGGTCGCCCTCGATCCGGGTCCGCGCCAACTCCAGGATTCGTGTGGACGATTGCTCGATCCCGGCCAGTGTGTCGGCGACCCGCTCGACCAACCAGGCGGCGGTCGCCGTCGGCGTCTTGAAGCTGCGGGCCACGGAATCCAGCACCGAGCGATCTTGCTCGTGACCGATTCCGATCAGCACCGGTCGCGGGAACGTCGCGACGGCCTCGCCCAGCCCCTCGCTATCGAACCAGACCAGATCGGTTCGCGAGCCGCCGCCACGGCAGATCAGGACCGTATCGAACGCGTCGATCCGTTCACGAAACCAGTCCAGTGCGTTCAGCACGCTCGGCTCCGTCGCCCGTCCCTGGACCCGGGCGCCATGGACCGTCACCTCGAATGCGAACCCCGACTCCCGGAGCGTTCGCAGGACGTCGTTGTAGGCGTCGGAACCAATGCTGGTGATCAGGCCGACGCGAAGCGGCAGGCGATCGATCGGGAGTCGATCGTTCAGTTCCAGCAGACCCCGTTCGCCGAGACGACGGATCGTCTCCTCGCGCCGCCGAGCCGCCTCTCCCAGGGTGTACTGGACATCCAGCCCCTCGACGGTGACACGGTACTGACCCCAGGGGACGTAGAGCTCCAACCGAATCTGCACGCGGACGACGATCTCATCTTCCAGGACAAATGGATTGCCGGCGGCTTTCAGCGCCCGTTCGATCTCCTTGCGACTCCGCTCGAAGAGCGTCGCCTGAACCTTCGAGCGGATCTCGCCGTCGTCGGAACGTTCGACCAGTTCGAAGCCGACGTGTCGCCTGTGACGGCTCTTGTTGAAGCCCGAGATCTCACCCACGAGCCAGACCGATGTAGGGAACGCGTTCTTCAGCGCACCACGAACGGCCTCGTTGAGGCCGCTGACCGTCCAGCCATCGGAGACGACGGCCTCCTCACCCGGCGGCTCGGCATCGAACAGACCGGGAAGTCGTGTGGCGGCAGGCAGGCTGTCGTCGCCCAGTAGGGACCGGGTGGCTTCGTCGTAGGAGAAGCCCGCGCCGTCGAGACACTCGGCGAGCAACGCGGCATCGCTCTCAGGCACCAGCCAGATCCGCGCGGCCCCATCCCAGCGACGGTTCGGGAGGGTCTTGATCCGATCGACCAGCTGACGGTCGAAGTCGAACCGGATGTGGAGCTGGCCGTCGCCGCCGTGACGTATTTCGCGGCTCATCCGCGGGTGATCGCCTGGGCATGCCGGGTGAGTTCGTCCACGACGGATCGAATCTGATCGGCCGTCGTGCCACAGCCGACGGTCAGTCGCATCGTCGCCATCGCCAGCTCGTCCGTCACCCCCATGCCGCGAAGCGTCCGCGAGACGTGGGGTTTGCCGGCGTGGCAGGCCGCGCCGGCAGAACCTGCGACACCGTTCGCAAGCGACAGCAGCGCGTTGGCGTCGCAGCCGGGGATCGCCAGGGAACTGGTATTCGGCAGGCGTGGAACACGACCGCCGTGGACCACGACCTGGGGCAGGGATTCTCGGAGACCGTTTTCCAGCCGATCACGCATGTCGGTCAGATGGGCGGTGCGGTTCGGCAACTCCATGCGCGCCAGCCGGCACGCCACACCAAGACCGACGATCGCCGCGGTGTTCTCCGTGCCGGCTCGTTGACCCGACTCGTGACCGGCACCGCGAAGGAACGGTTCGAAGGGCGTGCCGGCCCTCAGGTACAGCGCGCCGACACCCTTGGGTCCGTAAAACTTGTGCCCGGCGATGGTCAGGAGGTCCGCGTGAAAGGCCTCGACATGGACGGGGAGCTTGCCCACGGACTGAGCCGCGTCGGTGTGAAACGGGATACCACGCTCTCTGGCAAGGCCACCGATCTCCGCCACCGGTTGCAAGACACCGGTCTCGTTGTTGGCGTGCATGACGGAGACCAGCGTCGTGTCGTCACGCAGGGCATCCCGGGCATCCGCGACCGAAACCCTACCGTCGGAATCGACGCCGAGCCGCGTGATCTCCCAGCCACGTCCTTCAAGGTAGGCGCAAGGTTCCTCGACGGCGGCGTGTTCGATCCGGGTGGTCACGATATGTTTGCCACGATCCCTGAGCGCCTCCGCGACGCCGATTACGGCGGCATTATCCGACTCGGTCCCACCGCTGGTGAAGAGGATTTCCGACGGGTCGGCACCCAGGAGCGCGGCGACCTCTCGACGGGCCGTCTCCACGTGCTCACGCGCCCCGAACCCGTAGGCATGTTGTGAGGAGGGGTTACCCCAGTCCTCTCGGAGGACAGGCAACATCGCGTCGTAGACCTCGGTGGCCATCGGTGTGGTTGAGTTGTGATCCAGATAGACTGGCCCGGAGTTCGACATCCCGCTCTCCCGTGACAATCCTGTGAGTGTCTCACAGGGGACGTTTCCCAGATGCGGGTTTCGGGGACAGCCGTGAGAATACCCTTCGCCCTACGGTTTCCGCTTCCTCGATTGAAGCTGCCGCCCGAGGCGAGTTTCGAGCGTCGCAATGAAATCATCACTTCCCGTAGGTCGCCCTGTCGAAGTGTTTGATCTCAGTCGTTTGGCAGTCTGATCCTCCAGCCCGGTCCGGAGCCACGCCGCCCAGTCACCGATGGGTCCTGGAAACGGGCGCTCAGGGTCCAGCAACGGATCTAATCGCGACCCAGCATGGGCTCGAGCACTCGACCATCGATAGTCCGTCGCCGTTTCGACGAGCCGAGCGCGCACGGGATTCAACTCAACGTATCGCACCGCTGCCCACAGGTGCGGCTGATCTAGCGGTGTCGAAAAGAAGCGATTGGCCCACTGATGACCGGTGACGTCGGATCTCTGGTTGGCCCTTCGGGAGTAGGATCGATGGGCGTTCCCCAGAGCCTTCGAAACGGAATCTCGTCGCGTCCCCACTGCAATCAGGTGGACGTGATTGTCCATAAGACAGTAGGCCCAAATCGACATGTCGAATTGTCGGGAGTAACGACTGAGCAATTCGAGATAAACGTGACGATCTTCGTCCGATCGAAAGACGATCTTTCGATGGTTTCCACGGTGAGTGATGTGAAACGGCCAGCCCTCGAGCATGACCCTTGCGATTCGCGCCATCTTGGTCGTTTGCCGGTGGAGGCAACGGGATTCTCTACAACTGTAGACGATCACGACCGAGGGCGGGCCGCACGCCAGTTACCACGTTGTGCCGCGGCAATCGGAGCCAATGCGTCCCCGAAACTCCGTGATGGAAAACGTCCCCCCAAAAAAAAGGAGCGCCGTCCAGGGGAAGACGACGCTCGAGAGGGGGGAGGGGGGAGGAGACTAGGGGGTCAGCGGGACGCCATCACGATCGGCGTGTCGCTCTTCTGCGGGCCCGGCGGCAGCCACTCGCCACCTGCGGCGGCAAAGCGGAACTTGTAGATCGCCTGTCGTGACTCGCCGCGGAATTGGAATCCGACCAGGACCACGTGGCCGTCGGCCTGTCGATCGAAGAGGAACCGGTCTCGGGCACCGAGCTCTCCGTCCTGGCTCTTACTCAGCAGGTAGCCGACACACGTGTTGTCGACCCAGAGTTCGTTCATCTCGGTTCCGGGGGTGTAGCTGGAGATCGTCTGAATGGAGAGGCGTCCGGTATCGAACAGCTGCCCGTTAATCACGAACGGCTGATCCATGTCGGCGACGACGCGTCGACCGGCTGCCTGGGCCTCGGGAGCCGTCACTCCTACGACGACGGCGAGGGAGAGGGCGGCGACGGTCAGCGCCATCCATTGGGTCTGTTTTTGCCTCATGACGACCTCCTGGTCTCGTTGCGCCTGCCCCCAATAGAGGCAATTGCCGTGCCAGTTCGTGAAATTCGCCACTCCCGGGAGGCTTCGCCGGCGCCCCTGGACGAAACAGGGAACTTCTCGGGGATCGTCGGGATCGCTGTCGGCAGGCTCGGGATAAGCTGGATCGTTCCCCTCGTTTCACGAGAAGGATGCGGGTCCGGAAAGCCCAGACAGGTCCCGACGGAGCGTCGACACCCACTGTCAATCCCAGGGACCAGGAATGACAATCTCGGTCGCCTCGTTTACGATCAAAGGTGTCTCCGTCGTCATTCCGCCGACCGAGCGAAGGAGTGCTCCCCGTGAAGAACGTGCGCATGAGCCGTCCCGCCGGACGACGTATCTACCTACCCCACGCCGATGGCTCGGAGCAGCGACGGGTTCCCATGCGAGAAATCGCTCTGGAGTCGCCTCACGAACCGGTCCGTCTCTACGACACCAGCGGTCCGTATGGTGATCCGGACTACGAAGTCGATGTCAATCGAGGGCTCCCACGACGCCGCGAGGCCTGGATCGAGACCCGCAGCGACGTCGAATCCATGGACGGCCCGACGTCGGACTACCGGCGTCAGCGCGAGGCCGATCCGTCGCTGGCGGATCTCCGCTTCCCGGATCGGGCGGCCCCCAGGCGCGCGCGACCGGGATCCCGGCCGACCCAGATGCACTACGCCCGTCGTGGCGAGATCACGACGGAGATGGAGTTCGTCGCCCGGCGCGAGTCGTTGGAGCCCGAATTCGTCCGCGACGAGGTGGCCCGGGGTCGTGCCATCATCCCCGCCAACATCAACCACCCCGAGTCGGAGCCGATGGCCATCGGTCGTCGTTTCCTGGTCAAGATCAACGCCAACATCGGCAACTCCGCCGTGGGTTCGTCGATCGAGGACGAGGTCGAGAAGATGGTGTGGGCGGTTCACTGGGGCGCCGATACCGTCATGGACCTCTCCACCGGCAAGAACATCCACGAGACTCGCGAGTGGATCCTTCGCAATTCACCGGTGCCCATCGGCACCGTTCCGCTCTACCAGGCGCTCGAGAAGGTCGGAGGTGCCGCCGAAGACCTGACCTGGGACCTGTTCCGCGACACCCTGATCGAACAGGCCGAGCAGGGCGTGGACTACTTCACGATCCACGCAGGTGTGAGGCTACGTTACGTGCCTCTCACCGCCAAGCGACTCACGGGGATCGTCTCCCGCGGTGGGTCGATCATGGCGAAGTGGTGTCTTGCCCATCACCAGGAGAGTTTCCTGTACACCCACTTCCAGGAGATCTGCGAGATCATGGCGGCCTACGACGTCAGCTTCTCTCTGGGGGACGGCCTTCGACCGGGCTCCATCGCCGACGCCAACGATGACGCGCAGTTCGGTGAACTGGAGACCCTCGGAGAATTGACCAAGGTCGCCTGGCAGAACGACTGCCAGGTGATGGTCGAGGGTCCCGGTCATGTTCCGATGCACCAGATCAAGGAGAACATGGATCGGCAACTGGAGGTCTGTCAGGAGGCACCGTTCTACACGCTGGGGCCCCTGACGACGGACATCGCGCCGGGCTACGACCACATCACGTCGGCGATCGGTGCGGCGATGATCGGTTGGTTCGGCACCGCGATGCTCTGCTACGTCACTCCCAAGGAACATCTGGGTCTTCCCGACAAGCAGGACGTCAAGGAGGGGCTGATCGCCTACAAGATCGCGGCCCACGCGGCCGATCTTGCCAAGGGGCATCCCGGAGCCCAGACCTGGGACGACGCCCTCAGTCGGGCACGATTCGATTTTCGTTGGCAGGATCAGTTCAACCTATCGCTGGATCCGGTGACGGCTCGGGAGTACCACGACGAGACGCTTCCGGCCGACGGCGCGAAGACGGCGCACTTCTGTTCGATGTGTGGCCCCAAGTTCTGCTCGATGGAGATCACCCAGCAGATCCGCGAGTACGCCGCCGCGAAAGAGTTGGACGAGACGGCCGCCAGAGAGACCGGAATGCAGGAGAAAGCGGAAGAGTTTCGGAAGGCCGGTGGCGACGTCTACGTTCGCCCATGAGTCGCGTCTCTAGTTCAGGCCCAGAGCCAGAAGGTAGCGCTCTCCCCGGATGTACAGTACGCCTTCCGAGATGGCGGGAGTGGCCATCAGCAGGTCGTCGACCGGGAGGGTCGCCACCAACTCGAAGGCCTCGCCCGGACGCACGATGAAGACGTCGCCGTCCTCGCCCGGAAGATAGAGCAGTCCGCCACCGAGTACCGGTGAGGCGCTGAAACCACCACCGACGTGGGGAATCCTCTCTCGGTAGATCTCTTCACCGGTGGCCATACGGTAGGCGTCGAGGACACCGTTGTTGTTCAGGGAGTAGAGGATGCCGTCGTACGCGATCGGAGTCGGCATGTACGGACCCCGTGCGTAGAGGCTCCAGGCCAGATGTTCGCTTCGCCCGTCTTCCGCCGGCGTGATGTCCCCGCGCGACCCCGCTCGGATCGCAAAGATCGGAGCTTCCGGGCGACGACCACTCGCCACAACGATCAGGCCGTCGGCCTCAAACGGAGTCGGCGCGGTGATGTTCGAGCTTCCGCCGAGACGCCAGAGTTCCGTCCCGTCCTCGGGATTGTATCCGATCACGCTGGGTGAGCCGTTGGTGACCAGTTCCTGCCCGGCCTCGGTTTCGACGATGGTGGGCGTGCCCCACGACGGCAGCGCGTCCCGTTCTGTCCGCCACAGGAGCCGGCCGTCGGTCGTCGAGTAGGCCGCGATGAAGCTCGTTCCCTGGGTGTCACACTGAACGATGACCCGATCGCCGTCGATGATCGGGGAGCTGGCGGAGCCCCACTCGTAGTCCGGAGCATCGTAGGCGCCGACATCCAGCCGACCGAGGTCCGCTTGCCACAGTCGGTTCCCATCGATGTCGTAGGCGAATAGACCCTCGGAGCCGAATAGCGCGACGACGATCTTGCCGTCGGTCACCGGTGTCGAGTTCGCATAGGTCGCCTTGATATGTCGCTTGTCGGTCGGTGTTCCTCGGTGGACCTCCGCATCCCAGAGCGTCGAGCCATCACGCTTGTTCAGGGCGATGAGGTGCCACGCGTGTTCCCAGCGATCCTCGGCGGCATCGCCCGAACCGTAGAGACCGTGTTTGAATCCCACGTCGTCCTTCTCGCTGACCGCCGTAGCGATGAAGATCCTGTCTTCCCAGACGACAGGGCTTGCGTGGGCCAGTCCTGGAATCGGGACACGGAACAGCACATTCGTCCCGGAGGCAAGATCCCAGGACTCCGGGAGCGGCACATCGCCGCCATCGCCGCGCGCGTCGATTCCGCGAAACGAGGGCCAGTCGACACCCAGTCGGGGGGCGGTCACCGCGCTGTCGGGGGCCGGACAACCGGTCAGGATCAGCGATGCGAGAGCGCAGAGGACAACGGAGATCGAGAGCCATCGGTGCATGAAGCGGACTCCAGCTTCACCTACAGCCGGATAGTCAGCTGGGCGGGCTAGCCCCCATCATGGCACGAAGATCCAGGTCGAGGATGCTCTGCAGCGACGATTCCAGGGCGATCCCGGCGAAGCCCTCTCCGTCGCGTCCCACGAAACGTCGGTCGTTCCCGTCGCCGACCGCCAATCCGATTTCCAGCAGCGTGAATCGGTGGTCGGTGGAATCGCGCCGTCGTACGTCCACCTGGACGCCGACGGTTGCGAACCCGTGGAGGGTCTCGTCGCGACGACCGGCAACATCGGAGATGCGCAGACCGCTGATATCCGATAGCAGGCCGGCGAGTTGGTCGTCGCCGAGTGGTTGCCCCGCGAATTCCGCCGGTTCCTCGACGGCCCAGCCCTCGTCGCCTCGAACCACCGTGAAACTGCCCGAGACATTGCGGACGGTCAGCCCGTCGATGTCGGACGAATCGATCTTCAGCCAGTCCTTGTCGATCCAGTTACCGGCGGGTCCGGAGACATCGTAGGCCGCGAGATCGCGGACCTCGTAGACGGCGTCCTCATCGGCCTGCCGCAGATGGATCGATCCGAAATTGGGCGGGTTGCCGAACAACAGATCGACCGCGGGATCGTCGTTGCCATCGCCCCAGATCCGCAGTCTCGCTTCCGCATCCTGTTCTCGTACGCCGAAGGACTCGTGGTATCGAGCGCTGCGGACCAGCGGGCGACGTACCTCGAGAGCGCCGATCTTGGTCAGGAGCGACTCGAGCTTCGCGCCGTCGGCCGGGAAACCGTCCAGTGCCTCGACCTGCCACCCGTCGCCGGCTCGCAGCAGCTGGACAGCGTCGTCGTCGCCCCCGAACATCACCCGCGTCGGGACCAGCTCGTCCCACCCGGCGATGAGGGGTGTGGGTCCGGCGGAAACGCCGCGCTCGCCCATCGGCATGCGTACAACGACGATCAAGAGAATCTGAACCGCCAACACGACCAGCAGGATCCGTTGGTTCCGTGTCATCGCTTCCCTCCGAGACGACGCCACGTCGCAAGTCCGACGAGGGCCAGCAACGGGAGGAGGTAGTTGATCGCCTCCAGGGTCTTTCGCCGCCCGTCGTCGATGGGTTCCAGTCGCCGACTGACCGAACCCTTTGCGCGGATGTCGATCATGTCGTTGTCCAGCGTGGCCCAATCGATGATGTTCTTGGTGAACCGGAGGTTCTCCGCGAAGAACCCGCCGTCGACCTGCCCAAGAACACCGGCCACGAAATCGCTGAGGAACTCCGAGTTGCCGACCACGACCAGCCGCGTCTCGGGAGACTGTTTCAGTGGGATCTCCGGCGGTGCAGGCAGGCTTCCGTCGTCTCCAGGGGTAGGAAGGTCGATCTCTTCCGTTATCGCCGGTTCGTCGTCACCTTCGCGGACGGGCCGCTCGGCGAAATAGCTGGTGAATCGACCGTTGAGTGCGACAGAGAGGAGGTGTGGTTGGGTTCCTTCCTCCGGCACCGTGTATTCCAACAGCGCAACCTTCGTCAGGTCATCGTCGATCCACGACGCATCCGACGACTGAAGGATCGGCAGGACGTCAACGTCCTCACGATCCAGATCCACCTCGATCGGACTTCCCCAGTAGATGCCGACCGAATCCAGGGTCGCGGTGATGTCACGGTTCAGGAAGCCGTCTTCACGCACCTGAACCAGATAGGGGTAGGGGGCCAGTCCCCAGGTCCGGATGGCACCCAGCGACGTGTACTGCACCTCGGGAATTGGGAGCGACTGGTTGCGGTCATCCAGCACCAGGGTCGGCGTCAGAGTCACGCCGTGATGCTGAAGCCAGTCCTCTAGACCGGTCTCAACGGGTTGGACTCGCAGTCCGCTCTGGTCGAAATCCGCCTCGTAGGTTCCGGCGCAGAGCACCACGCGCCCACCCCGCATCAAATACTGATCGAGATTGTAGAGCGCCCCGCGGGTCAGCCCGTTCGGCTTCAGGACGAGCAGCAGATCCACGTTCCTCGGTACCGGGTCGGCCAGTGCGACCTCGGCGACTTCGTAGTCCTGACCGAGGTATCGCGTGACCTGTTCGAACTCCGGCGGTGGCTGCTGCATCTGCATCTGCATCTGAAGTTGCGGAGGGATGTCCAGGGGCTTTGGCGCGACGACGCCGACGGTCGTGAGGAAGCCCGGGAGACTTCGTTGGATCGCCTCTTCGATCTGTTCGCGTACGGTGGCTACCGTCAAATCGGGTTCCGTCAACATCAATTGCTCGATTCGACCGTCGATTTCGAGCAGACCGTAGAGGTAAAAACTGCCTTCGCTGAACAGTCCCATCGACATGGGCGCCATGCCATAACGATCGGCCAACTCTTGTCCCAGCGCCGGGTCTTGCGAGGGGTCCAGCTCTTCATAGACGAACATCTGGCCGGCCCGCGGCGCGATCTCCGCAACGGCGGCACGGACCGTCTCCGGAGTCTCCGCCAGAACCTCGGGGAGATCGCTCGGGGTCATCACGGCCGTGAAGCGCACGGGCTGGTCTAACCGATCGAACAGGTCGGCCGTCGCGTGAAAGCCATAGACGACCTTCTTGATCGCGCGTGTCACGTCGTATTCGAGGTTGCGAAGGGAGATGTCGATGTCTCCGTCGGCCGTTGGCTCGACGGTGATCAGATCCTGGAAGCCATACCGCTCGTACTGGTCGCCGTACTGAATGACGATGGCGAAGTACGCGTTGACGATTCCGGTCTCGTACTTGGAGGCCAGTTGAAACGGCGTCGATCGAACCCCGAACCGATCGGCCGCCATCGCCTCGACGTCGGAGTCGCCGCTGGGGTCGACGACCTCGAGAGTCAGTCGACCATCCGCCATCGCGCGGTACTCCTCAAGGAGATCCACGATCTGTGGCACGAGGGGGGCAAGTTTCGGATGTGTGCGTTCGGAGAAGTAGCCGTAGATCGTGAGGTCTTCTTCCAGCGAGCCCAGCACGTTGCGTGTCGCGCCGGAGATCGAGAACAGCCGATCCTGGGTCAGGTCGAGTCGTGCCGCCGACCACCCGGAGATCAGGTAGTTGAACGCCACGAGGTTGACGACGGTCAGCAGGACCGTGAGTCCCAGGGAGGCCATGCGCTTCTTGCGAGTCTTCACCGGTGCCTCCTAGGCCCAACGTTTGGCGCGGAGCGCGCAGACGTTGAGGAGCAGGAAGGTCGCCGTCAGCGACGCGTAGTAGACCAGGTCACGCAAGTCGATCACTCCGCGGGCAATGCTCGAGAATCGACTGCCGGTCCCGAGAGCACGAAGGAGGCCTGCCGTCTGATCGGAGAACAGACGTGTGAACGGGTCCGTGCCGAGGCCGAACAGCGCGAGGCAGACGACGAAGGCAAGGATGAACGCGAGGATCTGGTTCTCGGTTAGCGCGGAGATGAACTGTCCCAACGACAGGTAGGCACCGCCGAGCAACAGCGCACCGAGATAGCCGCCGAGGATCGGTCCCCAATCGAAGTTGCCGACACCCGCCACGGAGAGAGAAAGCGGAAGCATCATCGTCAGCGCGAGGCCGGCCGCCAGCAATCCGAGTCCCGCGAGGAACTTCCCGGCCACCAGTTCATGATCCCGCGCCGGGAGGGTCAGCAGCACTTCGAGCGTTCCCTGTTTCTGTTCTTCTGCCCAGAGACGCATGGTCAGCGCCGGTACCAGCAGCAGCGTGAGAAACGGAATCGCTTCGAAAAGCCCACGCATGTCTGCCCGACCACGGGCGAAGAACGCCTCTATGTTGAAGAACGTGAACAGAGCCGCACCGGCGAAGACCAGCAAAAACACGTAGGCGATCGGCGAATTGAAGTACGCCGAGAGTTCCTTCCGCGCGACGGTTCGCATGCGGCTCATGCCGAAACCTCCCCTCGACTGGCGGAGGTCAACTCGCGGAAGACATCCTCGAGGGTCTTGTCGTCCCGACTCAGCTCTCGCAGACGCCACTCATGACGCCGTGCGAGGTCGAAGATGGCCTCGCCCGGGCCGTCAGATCCGTCGAGTATCAGTCGGTACCGCTGGAAGCCGTCGCCGAGCGAGTCGCAGGTGACCCCGCGGACACCGTGAAGCGCAGACAGCGCCGAGCGCGTCCCGTCAGGATCCTGACTCTTCAACTCGACCGACTGGGTGCGTGTTCGCGTCAGGTCGGCCAGCTTGCCGTCGGCGCGGATGGTGCCGTCGATCAGGATGACCGCCCGATCGCAGGAGGCCTCCACCTCCGGGAGAATATGGGTCGAGAGGATGACGGTCTTGGTCTCTCCCATTCGGCGGATCAGGTCGCGGATCTCGACAATCTGATTGGGGTCGAGCCCCGAGGTGGGCTCGTCGAGGATCAGCAGATCCGGGTCGTGGAGCATGGCCCCCGCGAGGCCAACCCTCTGGCGGAAGCCCTTTGACAGATGACCGATGTGCCGCTTCAGGACCTGTTCAATGCCACAGTCGTCTGCAACGTGGGCGATGCGCCTGCGCAATGTTTCCCGATCCAATTCCCGCATCTGTCCCATGAACTGCAGGAAGTCATGGACCTGCATGTCCACGTAGAGTGGCGCATTCTCGGGCAGGTAGCCGATCCGTTTCTGTACTTCCAGCGGCTGCTCGACGACATCGTATCCGTCGATCCGCGCGGTGCCGGAATTTGGTAGCAGGTAACCGACGAGGATCTTCATCGTCGTCGTCTTGCCGGCGCCGTTGGGTCCCAGAAGACCCACGATCTCTCCACGCTCGATGGTGGTGGAGACACCCCGCAGGGCCTCCAGCGAACCGTAGCTCTTTCCGAGCTTTTCTATCTCTATCACGCCGGACCCTCCCGCCCGACGGCCCCGGGGACCGTGACGGAATCCATCAGTCACTCGCGGTTGTATTTGCGGCGAAGCCTGTCGCGCGATCCCATTATCCGGGGCTTCCGGGGATTGTCAAATCGGCGAGAATCCCGAAGATCCGCCCGCCAACGACGGAAAGATTCCTGTTAGCATGGCCGCGTTGGCTTGTTTGGGGGATCGATGAAAGCGATCGTCGTCGGAGGCGGTGGCGTAGCTCGCCAGCTGCTACGCCGACTGGGTGAGCGCTGGGTCGTGACGGTCGTGGACGAGTCATCGTCCAGGCTCGTGGCCTGTGGCAAGATCCGCGAGGTGCGGACCATCGAGGGCGACGGTTCCAGTCGCGTGGTCCTGAAGCGCGCCGGGCTGGAACAGGCCGACGCAGTCGTCGCCGCAAGCACCGACGACGACCTCAATCTTGAGGTCTGCCGACTGGCCGCCGACGCCTCGATCCGTCGTGTCGCGGCCATCGTCAACGAGGTCGAACACGAGGATCGATTCCGCGATCTCGGCGTGCATTTCGTTACGCCCGAGGCCCTCGCCGCTCGCCGACTGGAGCTGGGGCTCGAGACACGACGGTTGTCTTCGACCGCGTTTGCGGATGGTCGAGCCGAGGCGATCGAATTTCGCATCGCGGCGGACTCGCCGGTGCGTGGACGACAGTTGAAGGATCTCCGCGCCGCCAGTTGGATCGTCGGTGCGATCCTACGTCACGATCAGTTGATCATCCCCCACGGCGAAACGGTGATGGAGGCGGGGGACTCGGTCACCGTCGTCGGTGCCGGCTCAGACTTCGCCGAGATCGTCCGCACATTCTCCGCGGGGCGTAGTCGCTTCCCCCTCGATTTCGGCAAGCGAATCGCCGTGGCCGTCGACCGGGAAGACGATCTCAACGGCGCATTCGCCGAGGCCGTGCAGTTTGTTCGATCGACACGGGCATCATCCCTCTTGATGGTCCACCAGGACGCGATGGCTGTTCGCGAGGAACAGCGAGCGGCCGAGATCCGTCGGATCGTCGATCGAGCACCCCGGGTCGCGGAGGGTGTCGAGTTGCGGACACGGGTCGTGCACGGCGTCGCATCGTCGTCCCTGGCCTCGATCCCCGGCGGCGAGAGTGTAGGCGTGCTGGTCATTCCAGACGCCACCCAATCCATCACGGGCCGGATGCTGCAGGTTCGTCACGCTCTGCAGTTGATTCGACGCACGGGAAAACCGGTGCTCATCTCCCGTGGCACGCAGCCGTATCGAAAATTGCTGGTGCCTGCCCGCCGTACCGAGGCCGGTCGGGCGGCCATGCGTGTCGCCATCGACATCGCGCGGTTCTCAAAGGCCGAGCTGCACGGTCTGGTCGCCGTCGATCCGGTCTTTATCGCCGGTCCCGCGGCTCCGCGAGAGGCACGGGCGGCGGTCGGTTGGATGGAAGAAGAGGCCGGCGTCCACGGAATCGGAGCGCAACACACCATTCGCCGCGGCAATCCGGTGAAGCTTCTGGCGGCGGCCGCCGATGAGTCCGACCTGGTGGTTCTCGGGATCCGAAGCCGACGTCGCCTGTTCGTCCTCCCCGTGGGGATCGGTGGCTGGGTCGCCGGTCGGACCCGGACATCCGCACTCCTTGTTCCGGCCTGATTGATGGACGGCGCGCTTTCGATCAGCGTCGTCGCTCTGGCGGGATTCGTCCTCCCGTTATTGGCCAGCCGTCTTCGGCTGCCGGCGGTGGTTCTGGAGATCCTGTTCGGCATCGCCATCGGGCCGTCGATCCTGGGTTGGATCCACGCAACACCGGAGATGGCGTTTCTCGCGGAGCTTGGGTTCCTGTTGCTGATGTTCCTATCGGGATTCGAGATCGACTTCAACGAACTCCGGCGGCAGGGTGGCTCACAGATCGGCATCGGCCTGCTGGTCTTCGTCTTGACACTCTTCTTTGCCTACAAGGGTGCCCGTCTCCTCGGGCACGGGCCCTTCGTGACGTTACTCCTGGCGACCACGTCCGTTGGGCTGGTCGTACCCACGCTGCGCGAGGGGCGACATACCGCCACGGCACTGGGTCAGACGATCCTGATCGCCGCGATCCTCAGCGATTTCCTGACCCTCATCGGGACCACGCTGCTTGCGATGGTTCACGAGAACGGACTCGGATGGAATCTCCTTCGATTCCCCGCGTTGTTCGCGACGATGGCGGTGTTGCTGTTGTCCCTGCGGCGTCTGGCGTGGTGGTTCCCGGATCGGTTCGAACGGTTGTTCTCCGAGGAGGACAATTCGGAGATCGGCATCCGCGCCAGCCTGGCCTTGATGTTCGTCTTCGTGGGTCTCTCGCACATGCTGGGTGTGGAGTCGATTCTCGGAGCGTTCCTGGCCGGCACCGCGTTCGCGATGATCTTCCGACATCGCGGCGCGCTCGATCGGAAGCTGTCCGGTTTCTCCTACGGCTTCTTTATTCCGATCTTCTTCATCCACGTCGGTCTCGAGTTCGATCTGCAAGCGCTGATGACACCGGGGGTCTTCCGTGGGGCTCTGTCGCTGATCGGGGTCGCCATCGCGGTAAAGCTACTGGCATCGTGCGCGCTGTTCCTGAAGGGACTATCCCCGAGAGAGGTGCTCGCCGCCGGGATTCTCCTGTCCGCCCGTCTCAGTCTTGTGATCGCCGTGGCCAAGCTTGGCTCCCGGCTGAACCTTCTGGATCCGGCACTGGAAACACAGGTCGTCCTGTTGGCGGTCGTGACCGCGACCCTGACACCGACGCTCTTCGGGCTCATCGCCCCACGAAAGGCTTCATGCGAATCGTAATCTGCAGTCTTGTTCTTGCGTTGGGTTGGGGTGCGGTTTCCGCCGACGGGTATCGATTGCCACCGGACGAGGTCGTCAGGGTCGTGGACGCGGCTCCGTCGCCGACGCAGAAGATCAGCCCCGACGGCAAGACGATGCTACTGATCCATCGCGACGCGTTGCCTTCCGTTGCCGAGTTGGCTCGCCCGATGTTGCGACTGGCGGGGACGAGGATCGATCCGATGGTCGGCGGAGCGTATCGGAGTCGGTTCGATCGTGCGATCGAGGTTGTCTCATTGCCGGCGGGTGAGGGGTGGGACGTGTCGCTGCCATCCAACCCGCGCATCGGCTCGGTCGTCTGGGCTCCCGACTCCCGGCACTTCGCATTCACGCAGGTGACGGAATCGGGAACTGAGTTGTGGATCTCGAGATCCAGCCGCGGAGCGACGCCGTTCCGTCTGAGCGATCGTCTGAACACGGTCTTCTTCGATTTCGCCTGGGCCCCCGATAGCCGTTCGCTGTGGTGTGTCTTGATTCCGACCGAACGTGGGGCCACACCCGTGGCGGGCAAGGGCCTTACGGGTCCGGTGATACAGGAGAGTCGTGGGGAATCGTCACCCCTCCGGACCTATCAGGATCTGCTGACGGGTCCCGACGATGTCGCACTCTTCGAGCATCACGCCCGTGGTGTGAGTGCGCGGTTGCGATTCTCCTCGGACGAACGGACCGCCGAGGTCGATCTCTACGGCGAGCCGGCGATTCATGTCGATCTCGACCCCTCGCCCGACGGTCGCTGGTTGATGCTCAACACGTTGAAGGCCCCTTACTCGTATCTGATGCCCTGGTGGAAGTTCGCGAGAGACGTGAAGGCGCTTCGGGTCGAGGATCGGAAGCTCGCGACGATCGAATCGCTCCCGCTCCAGGAGAGCGTGCCGATTGGCGGCGTCCATACCGGGCGACGAAATGTCCGCTGGCTCCCCGCCGCACCGGCAACCCTCCTCTGGGCACAGGCACTCGACGGCGGGGATCCGAAGGCCGAGAGCGATTTCCGCGATGCCTGGTATCGACTGGACGCGCCCTTCGAGGGGGAACCCCGTGCGCTGTTCCGATTGCCTCAGCGGGCGACGCGGCTGGATTTTTTCGTCACGGCCGATCGGGTGGTCGCGACCGAATACGACCGAGATCGTCGCTGGACTCGTGTCACCGTCCGTCACCTCGACGATCCCGACGCCTCGCCGGTGGTCATCGAGGATCGTAGCGTTCGCGATCGCTACGGAGATCCCGGGCGGTTGATGAAGATGCATGGGCCGGGTGGCAAGCGGGTCATTCGGGAGCGTGCCGGATGGATCTATCGCTCCGGTGCCGGGGCATCATCTTCGGGTGACCGACCGTTTCTCGACCGGCAACATCTTCAGACGCTCAAGAGTGAACGGTTGTGGCAGAGCGCCGAGGATAGCTACGAGGCGGTGATCGAGATCGTCGGCGACGGGAAGCGGCCACGCTTCATCACTCGGCACGAAGATCCGAAGTCGCCCCCGAACTTCCGAATGCGCACCGTTCGGGGAAAACGCTGGAACGCGTTGACCGCGATTCCACATCCCGCACCGGAGCTTCTCGGCGTCCGAAAACAGCTGGTGACGTACGAACGTGCGGACGGGGTGCCCCTGTCGGCGACGCTCTATCTGCCCGCCGGTTACAAGGATGGCACTCGACTGCCGCTTCTGGTGTGGGCCTATCCGCGAGAGTTTAACGATGCCCGCACCGCGGGGCAGGTGACCGGTAGTCCATCCCGCTTTACGCGTATCGAAGGCTCCTCGCATCTCCATCTCCTCAGCCAGGGGTACGCGATCATGGACGGCGCGACGATGCCGATCATTGGCAATGCCGAGACCATGAACGACACGTTCATCGAGCAGTTGGTCCAGGCCGCCGAGGCTGCCATCGAGACCGCCGTCGCCATGGGTGTGGCCGATCGTGAGCGGGTGGCGGTTGCCGGCCACAGCTACGGTGCATTCATGACGGCAAACCTGCTGGCCCACTCCGATCTTTTCGCCGCGGGGATCGCGCGGAGCGGGGCCTACAACCGGACGCTGACGCCGTTCGGGTTTCAGTCCGAGCGTCGGACACTCTGGGAGGCACCCGAGACGTACTTCGCCGTCTCGCCATTCATGCACGCCGACAAGATCGACGCACCGCTATTGCTGATTCACGGCGAGGCCGACAACAACGCCGGGACCTATCCCATGCAGTCCCGACGTCTATTCCAGGCGATCAAGGGACACGGCGGATCGGCGAGGCTGGTGATGCTCCCCCACGAGAGTCACGGCTATCGTGGGCGGGAGTCCATCCTGCATGTTCTTGCGGAGATGATCGACTGGTTGGACGAGCACGCGAAGAAGCGAGACTAGCGTGGGCCCTGGCCGGGAGTGGTCCGTTTCGCCGGCGTGCGGAACGTGACCAGCTCGACATCGAACACCATCGGGCCCCTCGGCTTTCCGCTGTAACTGAAGTAGGCGAGTCCTGCGGGTAGCCAGAGTCGGCGTTGTTCCCCCGGACTCATGTCCGGAACGATCTCTTGCAAGCCGAGATAGGCGCTGCCGAGGACGCGACGATAGGGCTTGCCGACGAAGTAGGTACTCTCGACCAGCTTGCCGCTGGTCGTCCAGCTGGTGAGTTGCAGGGTGACGACCGACTCCCGGCCGGGTCCCTCCTCGCCGGTGCCGTCCCGCAGGCGAAGCCAGCTGAGACCGCTTGGCGTCGTCGTCGCCTCCGGCGGCGCGCGATGAGGTGAGGGTGGGGGATTGGAGATCACATGAAGCAACTCGATGTCGTAGATCACGGTCCCGGTGGGTTTCCCCGTCAGTCCGGCAAAGGCCAACTCCTGGGGGATCCAGAGCCGTCGCGTCTCGCCCTCTTGCATCTGCGCGACCCCTTCCTGCCAGCCGACGAGGCCGCTGGTCAGGGGCAACCCGAGAGGTCGGTCCCAGCCGGCCTCCTCGAACATCACGCCCTTCTCGGTCCAGGCGCGATAGCGGATGACGACGATGTCGGTGGGCTGTTCGGGGCTCGCGCCGTCTCCGGGGCTCAGGGTCTGGCTGACCAGCCCGCTTTCAAGTCGGGCGGCGTCGGCGGGTGGCGAGCCGGGAGGGGCGTCGGCGATGGCCAGGGAACTGGCCAGCAAGAGCAGCAGCGCTTGGATCGTCTGGGTCGTCTTGGTCATCGAACCAAACTACGCCGGACCTGCAGAACCCGCAAGCGATTGGACCCGTCAGACTGAATTGGATTAGATTTGGAGGTCGAGGCGCGGACGAGAGACTCTAGCGAGTCATCTTCCCTTCACGGAGGCCAGGGCTCTGGAGATCGATGTCGATCACCTGCATGTAACCCTGTGCCGGGCCCATGATTTCCAGAACCTGACTGCTGGTCAGGGTGCGGATCGACGGTGTCTCATAACTCTTGATCATCACGACTCCCTTAGCGATAGACCTAATATATCGTCTAATCGGGATCGCGCCAAACTTTTTTAGCAGGAAACGAAGATATTTAAACCGACGGACCGGAAGAGTTAAAGAACCTCTGTCTGGGTTTTCCGGGTTTCGGCCGGTGGTATCCTGAGAGTCTATGAGCGAGCCGATTTACCGGGCCATTTTCCACAACCGTGGGGAGACCTACGAGGTGTTCGCCGAGAGTGTTCACCAGGGCGATCTGTTCGGGTTCGTCTGCATCGAGGGGCTGATCTTCGGCGAGCGGACCCAGGTGGTGGTCGATCCGGCGGAAGAACGACTCAAGACCGAGTTCGAGGGAGTGCAGCGGTTCTTCGTGCCGATGCACGCCATCGTTCGTATTGACCAGGTCCCCAAACGGGGGACGGCTCGCATCTCAAAGAAGGAGACGGGCGACGACAACGTGACCTCCTTCCCTTCGTCCCTTTACACCCCCCAGGACCCCACCAAGAGCTGAGGATTAATCGATGAAACTTCAGTGGATTCATGAAGAGCCGGCCCAGTGGGACGCGGACAAGCAGCGACTGATCGGCGACGCCGCCGAGGGTATCTTCGCCATGGCACCCCAGAGTCCCGGCGAGTTGGTGGCCGGCGAGTGGTGGCGTGTCGAGGCCGACGGCAAGACGGTCGGTTTCGGCTGGCTCGACACGGTCTGGGGAGATGCGGAGGTCCTGCTGGCCGTGGATCCGGAGAGCCGTCGGGGGGGAGTCGGTTCGTTCATCATGGAACAGCTGGCCCTGGAGGCCCACGGTCGGCAGTTGAACTATCTCTATAACGTGGTTCGCCCGACCCATCCGGATCGCGAATCTCTGAGGAACTGGTTGATCCAACGAGGCTTCAAGCCTTCCTCGGAGGACGATCAGACCCTGCGCCGGCTCGTCGCCCACAGCGACCGGTAGCCCACGAAAGAGTGCGACATTTTGGGCTCTTGACTTGTCTTGCGTCTTACCATACATTTGTATGGTATCGGGTCGAAACAAGATCACAGGAGCGACGCCGTCATGGGACGTACTCCAGCAGGGCAGACGCGGGAGCGGATCTACCGTTTTCTGCAAGAGCGGCTGCTGACCGGACAGCCACCGACGATCCGTGAGGTGCAACAGGCTTTCAAGTTCCGTTCGGTACAGACGGCGCGGGAACATCTTGAGGGGCTGGTGGCAGACGGTCGGTTGACCAAGCAAGCCGGCAAGTCCCGTGGTTATCGACTCCCTGCCGACCGGGAACCGTCGCCTTTGCAGTGGGTACCGCTACTGGGTCGTGTACAGGCCGGTGCACTGACCGAGGCCATCGAAGATCCCGATGGGTTTGTGCCGCTCTCTTCGTCTTACACCAAGACCTACACCACGCCCCTCTCTGGAGAGGACTACTTCGCGTTGCGTGTGGAAGGAGAAAGCATGATCGACGCCGGCATCCTTCCCGACGATATCGCCATCGTGCGTCGCCAGTCGACGGCTCGGTCCGGCGAGATCGTCGTCGCCATGGTGGGGGAAGAGGCGACGGTCAAGCGTCTTCGGTTGCGGGGACGACGTGTCGAGCTTCATCCGGAGAATCCAAGATTCAAGCCGATCGTTCCCGGCCCAGAGCCGGTGGTCGTGCTGGGCAAGGTGATGGAGATCCGACGTGAGTATTAGCCCCTCCGTCTTGGCGTCCACCTTGCCGTCTACCGTCCACCGAGGTCTGGAAGCGATCCAGGTTCCTGCCGAGTGGAAGCTGGCGGCCCTGACCGGTCGTTTTGCGGAGATCTCCGGTGGGCAGGCGACGGCGTCGCTGACCCTTGTCTTCCAACTGGTGTTGGAGGCCCAGCGGCAGGCAGAGCCGGTGGTCTGGATCGGTCATCGGCAGAGCGTCTTCTTTCCGCCGGACGCGGCACGCGCCGGTGTCGATCTTGAAGGGCTGCCTGTGGTCTGGGCGCCGGACGATCGTGCGGCAGCCCGGGCGACGGACTACGTCCTGCGTAGCGGGGCCTTCGGGCTGGTGCTTCTGGATCTGGGCGCTCGTCCCCGTCTACCGATTTCCGTGCAGACCCGTCTGGCGGGTCTGGCCAAACATCACGGGACGGCGCTGTTGTGCATCACGGAGAAGGAGGATCGCCAGCCCTCGGTCGGTTCCCTGATCTCGTTACGTGCCCATAGCGTTCGATCCCGTCGTCCCAGGCCGGAAGCTGCCGATCGTTTCCTGTGTGAACTACAAGTGCTAAAGGACAAGCGCCGAGGTCCGGGGTGGCATCACGAGGAGGTCTGCCGTGGACCGGAAGGCCTACTCTAGGATCGCCTGCGTCGACGTTCCGGAACTGCCATTGCAATGGCTGTTGCTGCAAAACCCCGACTGGCGTCAGCGACCGGTCGCCGTCGTCGATAGTGACCGTCCTCAGGGCGAGATCCTGTGGGTCAACGAACGGGCGCGGACACGACGGATCTTGCCGGGCATGCGTTACGCCGCGGCCCTCTCCCTGGCCGGTGATCTCCATGCATCGGTGGTGCCGGAACAAGAGATCCACACTACGATCCGTCGTCTGTCCGACAGGCTGCGCCGTTTTACGCCAAACGTAGAGCCGGCCGATCTTACCGAGTCTGCTGCCGCCGGCCTGTTCTGGTTGGATGCGTCGGGGTTGGAACGTCTCTACGACTCCCTGCATCGCTGGGGGAGCGAGGTGGAAG
Organism: Acidobacteriota bacterium; assembly: GCA_029861955.1. Lineage (NCBI taxonomy): Bacteria > Pseudomonadati > Acidobacteriota > Acidobacteriota bacterium. The sequence continues at coordinate 71,400 of JAOTYK010000011.1, read as the reverse complement.
AGGCGTTGAAGGAAGAGGGGTATCAGGCTGCGGTGGTGGTCGGTTGGACCCGTTTCGGGAGCTATGCCCTGGCTCGTGTCCGACGGGATGTCAGCGTGTTGAAGGATGCGGAAGAAGAACGAGAGGCGGCCTGCCAGGTTCCCCTAGAACGGCTGTCGCTTCCGCCGGCATCGCGGGATGCGTTGGCTCGCCTGGGGATCACCACCGTCGGTGGCTTTCGTGACCTCCCGGGAGAGGGGGTCCAGAGTCGTTTCGACAAGACGACTCACCAGTTCCATCGGTTGGCCAGCGGCGATCTCCAGGTGCCGCTGCAGCCGGAACATCCTCGGCCACCGGCCGTCGAGAAGCTGATTCTGGAGCATCCCGAGAGTCACGTTGGACGTCTGATGGTTGGCATCCAACAGATGTTGCCATCGTTACTGGCCACGTTGGCCGGGCGGGCCCACGCGTTGACAGAGCTGCAGCTGGGGTTGCGTTTCGAACGACTGGGAGATCATCTGGAATCGATCCGCCCCGCGGCCCCGACCCTGGACGCACCCCAACTTCTGGAACTGATCCGCTTGCGGCTCCAGGCTCTGCGGAAACTCCCGGATGTCGTCGTGGAGCTGGTGTTACTGGCCGGGGAGACCGAGGCCGCTCCACGGCAGTTACGTTTGTTTGCGGAGAACCCGAAGCGCGGCCTCGATGCGGTCAATCGAGCTCTGGCTCGTGTCCGTGCCGACCTGGGTGACAGGTCCGTGGTCCATGCACAGTTGCGAGAGGGTCACCTGCCGGAAGGTAGTTTTGGTTGGCAGCCGATCCAGCAGTTGAAACCGGCGAAGCCGGCAACCGCTCGCGGTGTCGACCTCCAACAGCTGGTCCGCCGGATTCAGGCTCGCCCGCTTCCTTTGCCTCTGCGGCCTCGTCACGAACCGGACGGTTGGATGCTGAAGGGACTCCAGCAAGGACCGGTGACCAAGGTGTCGGGCCCCTATGTGGTGTCTGGGGGGTGGTGGCAACGTGCGGTGCATCGCGAATACCACTTCGCGGAGACCCTCAAGGGAGAGTTGTTGTGGGTCTTCTTCGATCGTTACCGACGACGTTGGTTCCTGCAGGGTCGTGTGGAGTAGATGCAGGATTACATCCCGCTGTGGTGCAAGAGTCACTTCTCGTTTCTCGAAGGTGCCAGTCGTCCCGAAGAACTCGTCGATAGTTGTGGATCGCTGGGGTTGGAGGCGATGGCGCTGACCGACCGGGATGGTGTCTACGGCATCGTCGAGGCCCATATCAAGGCTCGAGAGCTGGGTGTCAAGTTGATCATCGGCTCGGAGGTCACCCTTGACGATGGCTCGACCCTGGTCTTGCTTGCGATGGACCGCGACGGGTACGCCAACCTTTGCAAGCTGATCACCGTCGGGCGACGTCGATGCGAGAAGGGACGAAGCGAGGTCGGCTGGCGAGAGGTCTGTTCCCATGCGGCGGGTTTAATCGCGTTGTGGGGTGGATCCCGCAGCCTGCTGGTCGGCCGTGCCGATCCGTTCTTCGTGATTCATGACCTGGTCGAGGCATTCGGGGATCGACTCTACGCCATGCTCGCCCGTCATCGTGACGCGCAGGAGGTAACCCACGAGGCACGACTCCGACAGCGTGCCGACAAGTTCAACATTCAGACCGTTGCGACTCATGAGGTGCTCTACCACAAGACCGCCCGACGGGATCTTCAGGATGTGATGACCTGTATCCGTCATGGGGTCAAGTTGACCGAGGCCGGCCGCCGAATCCAACCCAATGCGGAACATGCGCTCAAGTCGCCCCACAGTTTTTCCCGTCTGTTTCGTGACGTACCCGGTGCAGTGTTGCGTGCGCGGGAGGTGGCTCAGCGATGTCGGTTTTCTTTAGAGCGATTGCGTTATCGCTACCCATCCGAGCGACTCCCCGATGGTCAGACCTCCTCACAGTGGTTTCACACGTTGACCTGGCAGGGGGCACGGGAACGCTATGGTCAGGACCCCTCCTCCCGGGTGCGAGAGCAGGTTCAAAAGGAACTGGACCTGATCGACGAGCTGGACTACTGCGGTTACTTCCTGACGATGTGGGAGATCGTACGGTTTTGTCGTGAGCAGGGGATCCTCTGTCAGGGGCGAGGCTCGGCGGCCAACTCGGCGGTCTGCTATTGCCTGCGGATCACCGCCGTCGACCCGGTGCGGATGGGGCTGTTATTCGAGCGGTTCCTCTCTCGGGAAAGAGCCGAGCCACCGGATATCGACCTGGATATCGAGCATGAGCGGCGTGAAGAGGTGATCCAGCATGTCTACGAGAAGTACGGTCGTAGCCACGCAGCCATGGTGGCCAACTTCATCCGTTATCGGCCACGCTCCGCCGTCCGCGATGTGGGAAAGGTCCTGGGGGTCGCCGAGACGGCCCTGGATCGACTCTCGAAACTGCTACCCCACCATGGGGACGTTCCTCCGGAGACGTTGACCGAGGCCGGCCTGGATCCGGAGCTGCCACGTCATCGGCATCTGTTACGCCTGGCCACGGAGATCCAGGACTTTCCGCGCCATCTATCGATCCATCCCGGTGGTTTCTTGCTGGGTCACGAGCCGGTCTGCCACATCGTGCCGATCGAGAACGCCAGCATGGAGGACCGCACGGTTATCCAGTGGGACAAGGAGTGTCTTGAAGAGCTTGGGCTGTTCAAGGTCGACCTGCTGGGGCTCGGCGCCTTGCATCAGCTTCATCTTGGTTTCGATCTTCTGCGGCAGCATCACGATGAACATTACGAGATGGCGACGATCCCCGCCGACGACACACCGACCTTCGACATGATCTGTCGTGGCGAGACCGTCGGTGTGTTTCAGATCGAGAGTCGTGCGCAGATGGCGATGTTGCCACGCCTGAAACCACGGACCTACTACGACCTGGTCATCGAGGTCAGCATCGTACGTCCCGGCCCGATCACCGGCGGCATGGTCCATCCCTATCTGCGTCGTCGTTCGGGAGAAGAACCGGTGATCTATCCCCACGCATGCCTCGAACCGGTCCTGAAGAAAACATTGGGAGTGCCGTTGTTTCAGGAGCAGGTGATCCGACTGGCGATGGTCGCCGCCGACTACACCCCCGGCGAGGCCGATCAGTTGCGTCGTGACATGGCGGCGTGGAGAAAGTCCGGTCGTATCGAGCGACACAGAGAACGTCTCGTGCAGCGGATGACGTCCCGGGGGATCGAGCGAGAGTTCGCCGAGCGGGTCTTCGAGCAGATCCGTGGCTTCGGCGAGTACGGATTCCCGGAGAGCCATGCCGCCAGCTTCGCATTGATCGCCTATGCGACTGCCTGGATGCGTTGTCACTATCCGGATGCCTTTGCCTGCTCGTTGTTGAACGCCCAGCCGATGGGCTTCTACTCGCCTTCCACGATCCTCGAGGATGCGCGTCGCCAGGGAGTCGAGCTGCGCCCCATCGACGTGCTGCACAGCGATTGGGATTGCACGCTGGAATGGGTGCGGAAGGGACGGTTCGCCGTGCGTGTCGGATTGCGGTACGTCAAGGGACTGGCCCGCCCACAGGGAGAACGGATCCTACAGGCCCGTCATCGTCGACGCTGGTCGTCGGTGGCCATGTTTGTCGAGGACACCCGATTAGATCGTGGCACGCTGGGGCGATTGGCGGAATCCGGTGCGTTGCAACGACTGGAGGACAATCGACGCACGGTGTTGTGGGAGGTCCAGCGAACTCGAGACCCGGCTCGTGCGACGTCACTGCATCTACGTGAGCGGGCACCGGAACTTATCGAGCTGGATGCGTTGGAGACGATCCGTTGGGACTACCGCACCAGTCGTCATAGCACCCGCGGGCATCCACTGGAGCCTCTGCGGCCACGTTTTGAAGAGCAGGGACTTCCCGATGCGGGCACGGTCTCCTCGATGCCCGACGGACGACGGGTGCGCTATGCCGGGTTGGTGATCTGCCGTCAGCGACCGGGGACGGCATCCGGAGTCCTGTTCATGACCCTCGAGGACGAGACCGGTTTCGTCAATCTCGTGGTCTGGAGCAAGGTCTACGAGACGTTCCGTCTCCAGATCCGGACCGCAAGTTTCATCGGTGTCACCGGAAAACTGCAGGTGAAGGACGGTGTCACCCACCTGATCGCCGATACGTTCTGGACTCCGAAGATCGGCGCGGCACCGGCAGTGGTCGGCAGTCACGATTTTCACTGACGAGCGTCGCTTGCGGTAGACTTGCCGCCATGACCGAACCAACCGAGAAACGTCCCGAAGGGATGCGACCGATCGCCGGGCTCCATCTGGGTACCCGGCAGCGGGCGGCCCTCGCCGCGGCGATCACCATCGTCAGCGGCATCGTGATCCTCGGTGCACTGTTTGCAATCGGCTGGGTCCTCACCCAGTTCCTGCACCGCTTCTCAAACGTCTTCCTGCCGCTGGCGGTGGCCGGTGTGATCGCGATGTTACTGGCGCCTTACTACCACTGGCTGCGTCGCCGACTGAAGTTCCCGGCGGCTCTTGCGGTCGCGACGGTATTTCTGTCGATCTCGTTGCCCATCGCCGGGTTCGGCTGGTTCTTTGGCGCGGTGATGGTCGAGCAGATCTCCGACATGGTGATCCGTTTCCCCGCATGGCGTGAATCGATGGCCGAAGACCTCCAGGCACGCTGGCCGCAGATGAAACATTTCCTGGACGAGAACCCGTGGGGTCAACGGGCGCGAGAGGTATTAGAGGCGCAGCAGGAGACCGTCATCAACGGCCTGAGAGAGCTGAGCACCCGCGCGCTGACCGCTGGTATGGGGGTCTTCGGGTTCCTGGGTACGTTGGCGGCGTGGGCCGTCATGCCGGTCTACCTGGCGTACTTCCTCATCGCCGGAGCGCGGGTTCCGCGGGATCTCGAGAAGCTCTTTCCGTTCCTGAAGCCAACGACACGAAAGGACCTCGTCTACCTGATCAACGAATTCGTCGCGATCCTTGTCGCCTTCTTCCGGGGGCAATTCGTTATCGCGTTTCTGCAAGGGTTGCTCTACGCGATCGGATTCAGCGTCGTGGGGCTGCGGTACGGATTCATCCTCGGCATGATGCTGGGGCTCCTGAATATCATCCCTTATCTCGGCAACATCGTTGGACTGGCGATCTGTCTCCCGTTGGCCTACTTCCAGGCGGACGGTGGCGTGCTGCTGCTTGGACTGATCGCGATCATCTTCGTGATCGTTCAGTTGATCGAGGGCTATGTCTTGACGCCCAGGATCATGGGAAGCCAGACGGGGCTTCACCCGGTGGCGATCATCGTGGCGTTGTTCTTCTGGGGGACCGCTCTTCAGGGAATCCTGGGGATGATCCTGGCGATCCCGTTGACGGCATTTCTCGTGGTGTTCTGGCGGCTGGCCCGAAGACGCTACATCAAAGAGTTGATCTAGCGGGCTCCGAAACCAAGCGAGCGCTTGAGGCCGGCAAACGAACCGGAGGTCTGCTCCTTCTGACGACCGTCCAGGAGTCGTCGGACCCCGATTGCGATGCCGTCGGCGTCGATGCCGGCTTCGGCCAGCTGCTCGGACCGTGAACCCTGATAGATGAACTCATCGGGGAGTCCGCATCGATGGATGCGGTCCGCCGACAATCCGTGGCGGTTACATTCCTCGAGAACCGCAGCACCGAAGCCACCGGTCACGGCATGATCCTCCACCGTGAGGATGGGCGTTTCCGATTCGACCAGGGCGCGGATCAGCGCGACGTCGAGGGGTTTGGCAAAGCGTGCGTCATAGACCGCCGCAGAGATCCCTTCTCGCGCCAGCGTCTCGCGGGCTGCGAGAGCATCGTTGGCGGGGAATCCATAGGCCAGGATCGCGACGTCGTCGCCGGCCTCCAGAAGTTGGGCCTTCCCCAGCTCGAACGGAGAGACCGAGGCCTGGTGGGGCGACGAAGCCACGTTGTCGCGGGGGTAGCGCAGTGCCGACGGGCCACTATCGTGTCCCCGCAGAAACTCCATGGCAGCCGTCAATGTCGGTTCGTCCATCGCAGCGGTCAGAACCATATTCGGGAAGCTGCGAAGGAACGCCACGTCCAGGAATCCGTGATGGACGGCACCATCGCCGCCGACCAGCCCCGCGCGATCCATGCAGAGCCGAACCGGCAAGCCCTGGAGGGCCACCTCCTGAAAGACCTGGTCGAAGCCGCGCTGCATGAAGGTCGAATAGATCGTGACGAACGGCTTCAGGCCGGTCTTGGCCATCCCCGCGCACATGTCGATGGCGTGTTCCTCGGAGATGCCGACGTCCCAGGCTCGGTCGGGGAAGCGGGGGATGACGTGATTCAGTCCCGTTCCGTCGGGCATCCCGGACGTGACGGCGACCACCTTCTCGTCGCGTTCCATCAGTTCGATCAGTCTGTCGGCGTAGGCCGTTGTGAACGAACGACCGCTGGACTTCAGCTCTACGCGGCATCCACTGCGGGTGAACGGTTTCGGCGAGTGGAACGTGGTCGGATCCTCGGAGCTGAAATCGAAGCCTTTGCCCTTGACCGTCTTGACGTGAAGTAAGACGGGTCGGTCGATCTCCTTGACCTCACGGAGCATGTCGATCATCCCCGACAGGTCGTGGCCATCGATGGGTCCGACGCAAACCAATCCAAAGTGATCGAAGATGTGCGTGTGATCGAGGGCGGCCTTGGTGACCTCGCCCAGCCGATGGTAGATCTCCTCGACACTGTGACCGGCCGGCAGCTTCTTCAGCACCTGACGGGCCCGCTCCTTGAGGGTCGTGAATCGATGATCGACACGGATTCGATCGAAGTGGCTGGCAAGTGCACCCTGTGGTTTGCCGATTGACATGCCGTTGTCGTTGAGGACCACCAGGAACTGTCGCTTCAGGGTCCCGGCGTTGTTCAGTCCCTCCATCGCAACGCCATTGACGATGGAGGAATCTCCGACGAGGACCACACTCTTCCGATCGACCTCGCCGTTGATCTGATCGCCGCGGGCCATACCGAGCGCGGTCGAGACACCGGTTCCCGCATGGCCGACGCTGAAGAGATCGAAATCGCTCTCGCGGGGTTCGGGGAAACCCGCCATCCCATCTCTCTGTCGCAATCGATCCAGAAGCTCGACGCGCCCGGTCACAAGCTTGTGGGCGTAGCACTGATGGCCGACGTCGAACAGAAGTCGGTCATGGGAGAAATCGAAGACGTAGTGCAGGGCCAGGGTCAGTTCGACGACCCCCAGGTTGGGCGCCAGGTGGCCGCCACTCCGGGAGACCTGATTGCAGATGGCGTCCCGAATCTCCTGGGCTAGTTCGGTGAGTTGCTCGAGGGAGAGCCCCTTGAGCATCTCGGGCGTCAACTCTGGGGAAAGATGGTGGCTCATGGTTATCCTTATGTACGCTTAGCGTACAACATCCGTTCCAGCAAAGCAGGAATCGTTCCAAGACCCCGGGCCACCTGCAGGCGACCCACGAGGGCCATCACGGCCGCCCGTCCAATTTTCGATCCCGGGCCCTGTTCCTGGACACGTTTCAGTGTCGCGTGGGCAAGCAGGACCGGTAGGGCGTTGAATGCGAGTACCCCGGGCGCGGCACCCGCGTCGGACAGGACCTTCACGTAACGCGCGGCAGTCACGAGGTCGTCATGGGCCCGAGAAAAAATCTCGTCCCGCGGGATGCCGGCGGGGAGGTAGCGCCGCCCCTCGGCCGCGTCGCCATCGCTGTCCTTCAAGATGTTGACCAGTTGAAGCGCCTCGCCGAAGGTCGCCGCATCATCTCGCAGTTCTCCGGCCGCCGCGGCAAGCCCGGGGTTGCCGAGAATGAACAGTTCCGTGAGGAGCTCTCCGACGATTCCCGCAACGGCGTAACAGTAATCCTTGAGGTCCTGAAGCGATGTCAACTCCAGGTCGCCGTCCCGCTCGCGTTCCACGAACGACTGCATGCCCTTGATGGTTCGCTGGGTGTGGTCGATCACCGCCGACCGGGAGTTCTTGCGGAGCCCGACCAGCGTCTCGATCACCTCCGGGAGTCTCTCGAGAAGTTCCTGGTACCCCGCGTGGGGGTGAGGGGAGTCGTCATGCCAGCGGGTCGCCAGTTGAGCGGCACCGTCGGTGGTCGGGGCGTCGAGAAAGTCGGAAAACCGCGTCAGCTCGTCGAGTTTCTGCGGGCGGTCCCAGCGGTTCGAGTCCTCGAGGGTGTCGGCCACCCGGAACAGCAGATAGGCGACCGTGACCTCGCAGCGTGTGGGCTCGGGAAGCAACGGGATCGTGAGGGCGAAGGTTCGACTGCTGGCCGTCAGGAGGTGGTCGAGGGAGGGCGGCGTGGTCGGCCCGGTAGCAAAGTCTTCATCGGACACGAGATGCATCGTTCCTTTGTAGCATTGATCGTGAATAAATAGCCATTTCACACGAAAAACGTCGGCGATTAAAGTAAGCTAACCACACCCCGACAGCCCAACCGATGAACGAACTCAAGGAACGAATCGCCGCCGCCGCTCACGAGCTCTTTACCGAGCACGGACCGGAAGGTGTGTCGATGCGCAAAATCGCCCAGCAGGTCGGGGTGACCGCGCCTGCGATCTACCGTCACTACAAGGACAAGGGCGAGCTCCTCGACGGGATCATCAACGATGGCCTCGAGAAGCTGCAGTCTCGTCTGGCGCCGGCGCTGGAGGCGGCGACGCCGCTCGAACGGCTCCGTCGCATGGGCGACGCCTACCTCGATTTCGCGATTGAGCAGCCGACCTTCTTCGATTACGCATTCATGACTCCGAAACGGAGCAGTGGCTCGATCTCGGAAGAACTCCAACGCCACGATCGGCGGATCTTCCGACACGCCATCGAGCAGGTAACCCACTGCATCCATGACGGCACGTTCGGCCCCTCCGATCCCATCGAGGTCGCGATCCGGGTATGGTCGACCGTGCATGGTCTGATTACGCTGTTCCGCACGGGGCGTCTTGGTCTAGGCGATGACCAATTTCGCGAGACCTACCGCCGGACGGTCGATCAGATGCTTGCGGATCTTCGACCCCGCAACGATTGAGGGATGAGCGGATACACGGCAAGGGACGCGGCGCGTCTACTCGGTCTGGCTGAGCGCGAGGTTCGTTCGTACATCCGTGCCGGACTGCTCGATGCCGCGTCGGGAACTCAGCAGGACGATCGGCTGTCGTTCCAGGATCTCGTCTTGCTGCGAACCGCCAGGGATCTCCGTCTTCAATGCGTCTCGGCGGCGGTCGTCCGTCGTGCCCTTCGGCGATTGCGTGAGACCCTCCCGGCCGAGAAACCGCTGACCGCCCTACCGATGAGCGTGCGGGGGAAGCGAGTGGTCGTCAGGGACGGTGGGCATGCCTGGGACGCCGAGACCGGCCAGACCGTATTCGACTTCGACCTACCGACCGTAGACAAACCCGTAGAACCATCGACGACGCCGTTCCACGTCCCGCTGCCGGAGGAGTTGACCGCCGAAGACTGGTACGAGATCGGTTGCGAACTGGAAGATCAGGCCGTGGACGAGGCGCAGCAGGCCTATCTTCGCGCCATCGAGCTCGAGCCTGACCACTTCGACTCCCGGATCAATCTCGGCCGCCTCTTCGTCATCGGCGCGAGACTGGAAGAGGCGGAGCAGCAGTTCCGGGCCGCCCTGAGTCGTGGGCCTCACGCCATCGCGTTCTTCAATCTCGGCGTCATTCTCGAGGAGCGGGGCCTCGGCGAGGAGGCCTGCGACGCCTACCGCAAGGCGATCTCGACCGACCCCCACTGTGCAGAGGCCTACATCAATCTTGCCCGCATTCTCCGGATCGTCGCGGAAGCGGAGAAGGTGATGCAAAACGCCCGCGAGCGGTCCTCGCCGCGGGATCCGTCCCCCGACGATCGCTGATCCCTCGCCACGGGGTAAGATGCCATCCATGGGTTGGTTTCGAAGAACTGGCATCCGCCTGACCGAGTGCGCCGCCTCCGGCGGCTGAGCGGCCAAGACCGGTCCGGGGGACCTGGCGGAGATTGTGGGCACGCTAAAAGCCGTGCTCGGTGACGATCGTCGCGTCATCGTCGGTCCGGAGACCGGCGACGATGCAGGAGTGTTTCTGCACGACGGCCAGTCGTGGGTGGCGACCACCGATTTCATCACCCCGGTCTGCGATGACCCCCGACGGTTCGGACGTGTCGCGGCCGCCAACTCGATCTCGGATATCTACGCCATGGGTGGACGCCCGCTGTTCGCCCTGAATATCTGCTGTTTCCCCTCGCGGGTCCCGACCGAGATGCTTGGCGAGATCATCGCGGGTGGGGCGGAGACGGTTCGCGACGAAGGCGCCGCGATTATCGGGGGCCACACGGTGGCCGATGACGACCTCAAGTACGGGTTGGCCGTGACCGGCGTCATCGACAAGGGTCGAGTCCTGACGTTGGCCGATGCGAAACCCGGGGACTCTCTGCTCTTGACGAAGCCGTTGGGAACCGGGGTTCTGATCAACGCCTACCGCAAGCAGCGGATCGACGACGATGCGCTGGAGCCGGCGTTGCATCTGATGGAGCAGACCAACCGAGTCGCATCGCGACTGGCGCTGGCGAACGAAGGTCGTGCGTGCACGGATGTCACCGGCTTCGGTCTTGCGCGCCACCTGTTGGGGATCTGTCGCAGTTCCGGTGTGGGTGCCAGGCTTAACCTGGGGTCGTTGCCACTCCACGATGGATTCCTGCAACTGGTGGCGGATGGCGTCACCACGGCGTCGACCGAACCCAACGAGGAGAGTGTCGGCGACTCGCTGACGATCGACGCGTCGATCGACGCGGCCCGTCGTGCGGCACTGTTCGACCCCCAGACCTCCGGTGGTCTGTTGATCAGCCTGCCCGAGAAGAACGTGCCGGTCTTCATCGCTGCGATCGAGGCGGAAGGTGGCTCCGCGGCCCGCATCGGCGAATGCGTCGCCGGCCCGCCGCGTATCGACGTGACGCCGTAGCAGTCAGAGTTCGAAGAGACGTCCGGAATCGCCCGGTCGTCTAAACGACGCGGTCGAGAGTTTGAGCGCAGATTTGTCCAGCCCGTGTCGACGGCGCGCAATATCGAATAGACGTCGGATCTGATCGGCCACGACACCGGTTCCCCGCATCCGATGCCCGAAGCGGCTGTCCTGCAGCTTGCCGCCACGCATCGAGGCGAGTCGATGTAACACCTTGCTCTCCTGCGTGGGAACATGCTGACGTAGCCATTCCGTGAAGAGCCCCTCGACGGCCCCCGGCAAACGCAGAAGGATGTAACCGGCCGTGTCGGCACCCGCTTCGGCGGCGGCCTGCAGGATCTTCGGGATCTCGTGGTCGTTGAGACCGGGGATGACCGGCGCGACCATCACGCCACACGGGACTCCCGCGGCGGTCAACTCGCGAATCGCCTGCAGCCGTCGCTGCGGGCGCGAGCAGCGTGGTTCCAACTTGCCGGCCAGTTCGTCGTCGAGGGTTGTGATGGAGAGGAACACGCGGGCGGCGTCGAATCCCGCCAGTGTCCGCAGATGATCCGTATCGCGCGTGACCATTTCGTTCTTGGTGATGATGCCGACGGGGTTCCGGAAACGAACCAACACCTCCAGGCAGCGACGTGTGATCTCCAATTTTCGTTCGATCGGCTGATACGGGTCGGTGACACCGCTCAGGGCCAGAAGCTGGGGCTGCCAGCTGCTTCCCCCGAGCTTCTGCTCCAGGAGTTCCGCAGCTCGACTCTTGACGAAGATCTTCGTCTCGAAGTCGAGCCCGGCGGACATCTCCAGGAACTCGTGGGTCGGCCGTGCATAACAATAGGCGCAACCGTGTTCGCATCCTCGATAGGGGTTCAGCGACGCACAGAACGGGAGGTCCGGGCTGTCGTTGAACGACACGATGGACCGCGACGCATCCTCCAGGAAGGTGGTCTTGACCCTATCCGGCGACTCGTCGAGACGAATCTCCTGCGTCGTAAACCGATTCGCGGGGTTGTCGCCGCTGCCCCGTCCCCGGATCGGAAGTCTTGGATCCCCGCCGTCTTCGATCATTCGAGAAGTGTACACGGCCGTCGTCGGTCGCCGGTGCGACGAATCGCAGCGACAGCTCGCAGTCGGTGCACTCGGCGATCCGTGCCAACACACGGTCCCGTCGGCGGCGGGCTTCCTCGACCTCGGCCGTGCCCAGGGAGCAGCGAATCCGTTCCTTGGTCCAGTTCTGCCTATGAATCGTGAACGCGATCCACCACAGACGGCCGTTCCGCCAGAGATGGTGATTGGGGTGGTTGGGGGTACTCATATGTCTTCTCCTCCATGGAAGAAGACACCCGGTTGCCGCGCTCCCGCGCGTTGGACAGTTTGTTGCCTCGACCCACGAGAGGTCCAGGCCACATCTCCCGAATCGATCCCCATGATCGACCGGGAAGGCACCTCGGGTTGTCCGTCCCAGGTTGCCGGGTCCGCTATTCGCAGACCACTCCGGATGTCACGGAGAGTCTACGACGGATTTGCCCGTTGGCAACGTCGGACTGTGTCATAGCCTGTCGAGTCGGGAGGCGGATCAGGCAGGCGCGTCGGCCAGGACCGAGTCGCAGAGCCGATACCAGTCCTTCCAATCCCGCCGCATACTCTGCTTGAGTTCGCGGAGCTGGGCCTGTATTTGCCGCCGCCGGTCCTGGTAGGCCTTCTTCCGATCCAACGATTCCAGCTGTTTCATCAGCTGAGCCAGCTGGGCCAGCTTCTCGTGGATTCGGGCGGCCAGTTCATCGGCGCGCTGCCCGAGCTCTTCGCGGGTCCGTTGGGCCGAGGCCTTCAGCTGCTCGATGACCCGTCGATGATCCTCGTCCAGCAGTCGGTTCTTGATCCGATGCTCGTCGTAGCGCTTGAGTCCAGAGGCCAGCCCGACCTTCGAGAGAAGGAAGATCGTCCATTTAGTGGGGTCGAAGTGGAACCACTTCACACCGTTGCGATAGTCCGAGGGGAAGGTGTGATGGTAGTTGTGGTAGCCCTCGCCGACGGTGAGCATGGCGACGACGAAATTATCGACGGCCGTGTGCTCCCGCGAGTAGGTCTTGCTGCCCCAGGTATGCGCCAGGGAGTTGATGAACCACGTCAGATGATGGGAGAGCGCCAATCGGGTCCACCAGAGGAGGACGAAGGCACCGAGGAAGTCGTTGAACAGCCAGCCGAAGAGGAGCCACAGCCCGGCGTTGCTGCCGATGCTGAGGGCGTTCGCATGGCGATGCTGAAAGCGCACCAACGGGTTCTTCATCAGATCCTGAACGATCCGTTCGTCAATCGGCTTGCTCTTCTCGAACAGCCAGCCCATGTGAGCGAAGAAGAAGCCCTTATTGATCGAGTACGGATCCAGGTCCGTATCGACGTGGGCGTGATGATTCCGATGGTCGCAGGACCAGCGAAGCACGCTGCCCTGGGTCGCGACGGTCCCGAGAAAGAGTAGGGCCGCCTCGGCGACGCGGTTCAGCTTGAAGCAGCGATGGGAATAGAAACGGTGGTACGCCGCGCCGATGCCGATCTCGGAAAGGATGAGAATGACGATCGAAGAGACGACGACACCGAGCGCGGGTCGATGACTGGCGAAATAGAGTGGTAGCCCGATGGCCAGTCCGACGTGGTATCCGATGATGAAGAGGCCGGGTCCCCAGTTAAACCCTTCCCGCGCCCACTTGTTGCTTGCCACGATTCTACCCCCACGGAGGTTCACAAGTCGGCACGCCCATTGCGGCGACTCGCATACGTATCAACAACAATAGGGTATCCTGACGGGGCCGCAACCTGGGCAAAAAAGACCGGAATTCCTGGCTGGAGGCAACCGATGGCCGAGCGATCACCGTGGGCGAAATTCTTCATGTGGGGCTGCGGAGGCTGTGCCGGGCTGCTCCTGATCGCCGCCATCGTCGCCGTCGTGTTGGTCATGGTCGGCAAGAGCCAGGCCGGCAACGAACAGTCGGTTAGCGAGACGTTCGGGGAGCGGCCCCCGGCGCCATCTGCACCGGCAACGCCGGAGACCCGTTCCGATGCCGTGGCCGTTCCGGCCGGAGCCCCGGCACGGGTCATCGTCGAATTTCAGAGCGGGGAATTTCATCTGTCACCGGGTCGCGCCGGAGAACCCATCGGTGTCGATGCCGAGTACGACAGCCGACGCTATACCCTCGAGCAAACCGCGACGACCGATGAGGACGGCGTCTGGACCTATCGGATCGCCCTCAGTCCCGGCGGTACGGCCGGCGGGCCATCGATCCTCGCACGTCTATTCGGTGCCAGTTCGCCGAGCTTGCGAGTGACTCTTCCGCCGGACGTGTTGATCCAACTCGATACCAGCCTGACCGCCTGTGGTGGCGAAGTGGATGTGGGCGGGTTGTGGTTACGGGATAGCCGCTTTGCCTTCAACAAGGCGGGCGTCTCTTTAAGAGTGAGTGAGCCCTTGAAGGAGCCGATTGGCTCGCTGGACCTCGATCTCTCCATGGCCGGTGGCGAGTTCAGTCGGATCGGCAACGCCAGCCCGTCCCGGCTGAATTTTAACATTCGGATGGCCGGCGGAGTCCTCGACCTCCGTGGTGACTGGAAACAGGACTCCGACATCGTGATCAGTGCGCCGATGGCCGGCGCCGAGGTGATCCTCCCTGCCGACGTGCTGGTGGAAGGGATCGATTCCCAGCCTCTCATTGCGCCGTCGACCGATGGGGGACAGCCGCTGACCCTGCGGATCCAGTCCGACGCCAGCAGCGACGATGTCCGGTTCCGGCGGATGTAATCTGCGGGGCAGGTGGGTGCCATCTATCTGGCAGGGCAAACCTGCCCTCGATGATTATGCGGCATCGCGACACGGAGTCTCACGGCGGGCCCAACGTCGCCGGGGACGTCATGGAGAGGGTCCGGCGACCTTCGCCGCCTGGACCGTTCTGAGCGGGCCGGGCTCCCATCGCTGCGGAGAGTTCGAACGGAGCAACGGCAGAATGCCAACGATGACCGTTGGTATTCGGTGGACAACGTCGAGTTCCGTTCCGACGTCCTCAATCCCTGCTCCACCAGCAGTGGGCCCGCGCCGGCCGCCGATGGCGCCGGAGGGACCGCCGCGTTGCTTGGCGAGCGTGAGACCGTCGGCGGTGATCAGATCGGCATCAGTTGGGATGCCGGCTGTGGTGCCACCCAGTACAACCTGATCTACGGAGATCTGGCCAACCTGACGACGTTGGCACTCTCCGGAAACCAGTGCGACATCGGCAACGGCAGCTACACCTGGAACGGTGTGCCCTCCGGCAACCTGTTCTATCTGGTCATCGGGAGCGACGGCTCCGGCACGGAGAGTCCGTGGGGTCTGGCCACCGCCGGGGAGCGGAATGGGATCGACCCGTCGGGAGCCTGTGGCGCCACGACGAAGGACCTCAGCGGCAGCTGCCCCTGAGCCGGTTTAGAGAAAAACGACGGATGGGGTGGGCGATCCAGCCCACCCCTTTTTTTTGCCCGCAGGCCGTGAAACGACCTCCCGGCCGGGTCTAGACCCGGTGGAGCCCCGAGAACGGGCGAGGAGGAACGAATGTCACGACGTATCTATTTGCCGGCTCTTCTGGTCGGTCTGCTTCTATTCGCGGGTGCCACCGTGGCCCAGACGCCCCAGCTCCAGGAGCCGGGTTGCAAGCCCTGTGAGGATCCGGTCGCTGGCTCACCAGAGACCGACGACCTGACCTGCGGCTCTCAGCCACCGACCTGTGGCGGGGGAGTCTCCGGGGGTGGCTCGACCTACCTGTTCTCCGGAGAGTTCCATCACTCCGAAACCGATCTGACGATCGAGGGTCGAGGCCTGGACTTCACCTGGGCGCGCAAGTACCGCTCGCGCATCGGACCCGATAGCCCCAACGGCATCAACTGGGACCACTCGTACAACATCTATATCGAGGCGCCGAACGTCGGTCCGTCCGAAGTGCTGGACCTGATGTTCGACGACCCCGACACCATGCACTGGCAGCAGCCGACCAATCCCGGTGGCGCGATTCCGGATCTTCGTTACTGCACGTTGCGAGCGCCTCTCAGCAGCGACTTCGTGACTGGAACCGTCTTCGCCGAGGTCGACAGCATCGACCAGATGACGATCGACGGTGTCGTTCCTGCGGTCGGCGATTTCAACGCCTACCTGATCTCTGCCAAGAACCTCAATCGCGAGGGCACCCTGGGAATCAACACCGCCGGCATGACGCGCGACGGCATCCAGTGCGGAATTCCCGGATTCGATCTCGTGCTCCATGACGGCAACACGCGGGTCGACACCTACACTCCGACCGGTGGCGGCACGTGGGAGACCCGCGAGTACTTCCGCACCTTCGTGGAGAACAACGACGGCACGTACACGCTGACGTTTCCGGACCTCGGTACCTGGAACTTCAACGCGTTCGACAATAGCCCCGAGCAGGGCAAGATCGACACGATCGTCGATCGCAATGGCAATTCGCTGGCCTTCGTGTACGACGGGCTGGGTCGGTTGGACACGATCACCGACACGCTCGGTCGCAATATTTTCATTGCCTACAACATCAACGGCTTCATCGACTCCGTGACGGATTTCGCCGGCCGTCAGGTGGTCTACGATTACTACGACGGTTTGACGCCCGAGGGGTCCTTCGGCGACCTGAAATCGGTGACGACCCCGAAGGTGCTCGGCACGCCAAATGGCAACGACTTTCCTGCCGGAAAGACCACGACCTACACGTACTCCAAGGGCCTACCCGATCCCCAGTTGAATCACAATCTACTGACGATCACCGACCCCAAGGGGCAGATATTCATCGAGAACACCTATGCACCCACGGTCAACCCCCTCGACGTCGAGTTCGATCACGTCGTTAGCCAGCGTCTCGGCAATCCGGGTGAGCGTTTCGAGTACTTCTACCTACCCGTGGTTCCGAATCCGGCGAATAACTTCGCCGTCCTGCGGACGATTGAGAACGACCGCAACGGAAACGTCATCGAGTCGTTCTTCGACGTGCAGAGTCGGATGGTGATGTTGCACGAGTACACCGGGCAGGCGATCCCCTTCGCGCAGACCACCGATATTCTGAACCGACCGGGTCCCCAGATTCGCCCCGCGGACCCGCCCATCTTCGAGACACGCTGGGACTACGACAACGAATCGCAGGTGGTCAAGGTCACCTACCCGAATCAGAACGACGTGCAGTATCTCTACGACGCCGCCAACCCCGATCGTCGCTCACAGGGCAACCTGTTGAATCGAATCGAGAACCCGGGGCCGCTCGGTGGCGCGCAGCCGCTGATCAGCGAGAACTGGCTGTATGACGATTTCGCCGGTGGCGGCAACGGAACGGACTTCGTCACGGAGCACATGGATGGTCGCGGTAACGTCATGACCCATGGGTACGATCCCAACGGCAATCGTCTCTTCACCCAGGACCGCATTCTGTCCGTCCAGCACAGCTTCAGCTATAACGGCTTCGGGCAGAGGACCGGGCACCTGTGGCCGGACAACGGGAGCGGATTCACCCGTCAGGATGTGTTCACCTACTACCCCGTCGGCCCGCAAGAGGGCTATCGGGAAAGTGAGATCATCGACGACGGTGGTTTCAACCTGACCACGACCTACGAATACGACATCCTGGGTCGAATGATCCGCAAGATCGATCCCCGTGGGAACGATTCGCTCTATGTCTACAACGAGCTGGATCAGCAGGTTCTCGAACAGTCCCGCGAACCGCAGCCGGCGGGGACCCGCTACGACACCTTCACGTACTACGACCCCAACGACAACGTCGTCCGTATCGACCGACTGAACGTCGACGAGACGGGGGCGGTTCGCCCCAACGCGTTCGACACCACGGTCTACGAGTACGACATCCTCAACTACATGACCCGTACGTGCGACGAGTACTTCTTCAACGCACCAATCCCCGGTCTGCCGCATCAGCCGTTCTGTCCTGCGCCGGCGCCGGGCAACGGCTTCGTGACCGAGGACTATCAGTACGACGGGAATCGCAATGTCGTGATGCGTCTCTCCGGTGAGGCAACCACCGGCAACCAGCCGGGCAACGTGACCCAGGATCTCTACGACGAACGGGATCTTCTATTCCACGAGGTCCGATCGCCGGGTCTGCCGGACCAGTCGACGACCGAGTTCAACTATGACCCCAATCGAAACCTCACCGAGCGTGTCCAGGGTCTCGAAGGCGTGAACCCACGGGTCACCCGGATGACGTACGACGGCTACGACCGGCTGACGCAGGAAAGCGATCCGATGAACAACATCACGTTCCGGATCTATGATCCTAACGACAATCTGGATCGAATCGTCGTCGAGGGAGAAGAGTTCGATATCCCGGGCGATATCGGAAACGTCCGGCTCTCGGATGTGACTTACGTCTACGACAACATGGATCGACGCACGCTGACAATCACGGAGTGGTTCGATACGCCGACGCAGCTGCCGATCGGGCCCGGACAGGCGATCGAGGAGACGATCTATTCGGATACGTCTCAGGTCACCCAGGTCATCAACGGCAACGGCAACAGTCGCTACGTGACCTATGACAGCGCCAATCGGATGTTGACGCAATCCGACGACAAGTCCAACGAATCGGTCTTCATCTACGACGCCAACTCAAACGTCATCCGGATCGACGAGACGGCGAAGAGTGACCTCCTGGCTCCGGACGAGACCTTCTTGACGGAGTACGTCTATGACGGCATGGACCGTCGCACGGTCACGATCGATAGCAGCGGCAACCTGGCGTCGAATGAGTTCGATTCACGTGACAACAACACGCTGTCATTTGACACGCTGGGCAACGAGCTTCGACGAACCTACGACGGTCACAGTCGCCTGCTGACCGAGGATCGTGTGTTGACCGATACCGGTGACGGTAGCGGCCTGGTGATCGGTGGCATCCTCACCGAGACCGAGTATGACGACAACTCGCGGCCGGTTCGGCTGATCGACGGTAACGGCAACACCACCCGTTACACCTATGACAACCTCGATCGCCGGGTTCTGAAACAGTTCGACGATGGAACGATCCATCAGTACGAGTTTGACCCCCACCACAACTGGGTCTTCCTGTTCGACGCCAACGGCACCGATCTGGAATTCCAGTATGACCTCAACGATCGTCGCGACCAGATGCAGGTCCTGGCCCTCGGCGTGGGTGTCTCCGGTGCGACATCCTTCGAACAGACACAGTATGACGGTCTTGGTCGCCTCGTGACCGGGCAGGACGACGACTCATTCGTCGGTCGCACCTACGACTCGCTCTCTCGCGTGCTCCAGGACGACCAAAACGGTCAGGTCACCGCTAGAGAAGTCGATGCGGTCGGAAACAGCACCCAGACGATCTACCCCAATGGGCGGACGATCGATCGGATCTATGACTCCCTCGATCGGGTCACCGAGATCCTCGACGGTGCTGTGACGATTGCCAAGTACAACTACGTTGGCCCCGACCGGGTCACGGAGAAGAGCTACGGAAACGGCATGACGACCCGCTTCGAGTACGACGGTATCCAGGGTGTGGCCAACCCCGTTGGCGACTTTGGGACCAAGCGGATCACGCGCGTCGATCACTTCGATGGGGGTGGCACAACCGTCGACAACCGTGAGTACCGCTGGGATCCGATGTACAACAAGAAACAGGCGACGGACCTCAGTGGAGCCGGACCGCAGCTGACCATCGACTACGAGTACGACTCGGTCTACCGCATGCGTCGGGAAGTTCGCACCGACGCGGGTGCCGTCATCGTCGGCGATGTGGGATACACGTACGACGATGTCGGCAACCGCACCAACGTCATCGGCGGACTGTTCCCGGGTCTCTACCTGATGAACGCCGTGGATGCGCCGGTCAACCAGTACACGCAGACGTCCTTCGATGTGCGACTCTACGATCCCAACGGAAACCTGCGGGATACCGACGGTCTCGGGCCGATCCTGCACCAGTACGACGTCCGCAACCAGTTCGTGCAGGGCCAGGTCTCGGCCGTGGGTGTCGTGACCGCCAGCTACGACATCCTCGGACGCCGGATCCGGACGGTCGATAGCGCCGGCACGGCAACTCGCTACTTCTACGACGGCTGGAACGTGATCGAGGAGCAGGACGGCATCGGCGTCACTCAGGCGACCTACGTGTTCGGTGGTGCACCCGACGAGATCGTGGAGATGGATCGGGGCGCCCAGTTCTTCTTCCACTCCGACGACCTGGGTAGTGTCCGGGCCATCACCGACAATCTCGCCAACGTCATCGAACGCTACGAGTACACCGACTTTGGTGAACCGACGTTCTTCGATCCGTTCTACAACCTGATGGGCGGATCGACGATCGCCAATCCCTATCTCTTCAACGGCCGTCGCTGGGACGAGGAGACGGGCTGGAACTACTACCGCTCGCGCTACATGGATCCCCGAGCCGGTCGATTCACGACCCGTGACCCGATCGGGATCTGGGGCGATCGTGCGGAGATGGGCAACGGATTCACGTATGTCGGCAACAACCCCGGCACCTACGTCGACCCGTGGGGCCTCTTCAAGTGTGTCGCCAAGAAGGTGAAGGACAGCACCGACACCGAGAGGATCCACTGGGGCAGCACCTGGCGGAAATACCTCTACGCCTGGGGCGGTGTGAACGCCAGCGACAGCGGCTTCAGCATGACCGTCAGTGGTAGCGCAGGTGTCTACTGGGGTTGGTACAGCGCCGACAACGACAAGATCAAACCCAAGGCCTGTGTCACCTGCGAGTGCGTCGATCCCGGCAAGTGCCGGATCACCGTTTCCGCCAAGTCTGGGTCGGTCTGGAATCGTGAGAAGGGCGTGATCTCATTGGCCGCCGGCGCCAGCGTGACCTATCGCGGCGATGGCGACGAGGTCGATGTCGACTTCACGGCCGGTGCGGCGAATCAGGGTGGCGATGCCGTCGGTGCAGGGGTGGGTCCCGTCAGCGCCGGTATCTCGTTCCCCAGCTCTTCGATGTCCGGCAAGGTCTCCCTTGGCAGCGCCAAGTGGAGATGCGTCAAGCAGTAACGAGCCCCGTCCAGGGGGGGAGGAAGGGGCGTGCCCAACTATGGTGGGTGCGCCCCTTCTGTTTACGCCAGCAGGCGTGGGACGACGAGGGCGACGAGTAGCGTGACGAAATACAACACGCTGACCAGTCCGTTGAGATTGAAGAACGCCAACCCCAACTTCGAGAGATCATCGGGTTTCAGGAGTCGATGTTCGTAGAACAGAAGCCCGGCGATCCCGGCACACCCGACCCAGTAGAGTGGATTCAACGCACCGAGGACGCCGACTCCCACCATGGCCAGGATCGTCGCAACGTGAAACCCCCGGGAGATGATCAACGCCCGCGCCGTTCCAAAACGTGCGGGGATGGAATGTAGCCCGCTCTCCCGGTCGAACTCCCGATCCTGACACGCGTAGATCACATCGAATCCGGCGACCCAGGTCAGCACCGCCAGAGCCAGCGCGACGATCATCCAATCGAAGCGTCCACCCAGTGCCATCCACCCGCCGACCGGTGCGATGGCCAGGGCCAGGCCGAGCACCCCGTGGCAGGCCCAGGTGAAACGCTTCGTGTAGGAGTAGCCGAAAACGATCAGGCTGGCGGGCACGACGAACGGAAGCAGTCCGAGCTGCCACGTCGCAAGAATGAAAAGCCCCGTCAGCAGCAACGTGAACGACCAGACCGCGCCTGTCGAGAGACGTCCGCTGGGAAGTTCCCGTTGAGCCGTGCGCGGGTTCCGGGCGTCGATCCGACGATCGGCCAGACGATTGAACCCCATGGCAGCATTCCGTGCTCCGACCATCGCCAGCAGAACCCAGCCGACCCGAGGCCAGGCCAGGCCGAAACGATCGGCGGCCAGCGCCGCGCCCGACAGGGCGAAGGGCAGCGCAAAGAGCGTATGGGAAAACTTGACCATGCCGGCCCAGCGACCGATGGCACCTGTCAGGGAAATGGCTGGCCTCCTGTCAGGTCTCCAGCTTTTCCACCAGCAAACGGAGCAACCCGTCGCCACGTCCGCGGAAGCTGTGGAGATCGATCTCCTCGCGCATCCACTCGCCCACGGGATCGTCTTCGCCTTCCTTGCACTGATTCACGAACCCCGAATAGGCGCCGGAGAGTTCCACGACCCGTTCGAGGACCGGCGTGGCAACCGGATCCGTCGCCGGATAGCTGGACCGTAGGAAGGTGACGATTCCGTAGAGCAGTAACGGATCCAGATCCTCGGCGGCGGTGGCCAGCTCCGAAACCGGGTGGCCTCCGTTCTCGAGACCATTAAGTAGCTGTACGGCGACGTGTAAATCGGTTGATTGGCCCATGGGGGATTCCTTCCAAATCAGTGAAGATCCACGCATGGTAGCTCACCGGGTCGGAATCCGTGTATCGATTACAATCGACCGATGCGAATGATCCTCGGATTGCTTCTATTGGCCGTGGCGTGTGGGAGTCCCGTCGAGCCGCCGGCAAGTTGGCCCGAGGCCGAGCTAGCCGCCGATCGGCTGGCATGGGACGACGATGCCAGCGAGATGAACGGCATCTGGGTCGGTCGTCGACTGGGTTATCTGGGGCGTTACGACGAGGCCATCGACTGGTACCGGCAACGCCTCGAGGAGTTTCCGAAAAGCTATCGGTTGCGTCGCCACCTGGGGCATCGACTGATCACCGTTCGCAAGTTCGACGAGGCCATCGACGTGCTTGAGCAAGCCCGGGCTCTTGCCGCGTCGCATCGCAACTACCTGGAGTCCGACGGCGCCCCCAACCCGACCGGGGAGCCGAGGAGCACGACCCACGGGAACATCGATTACCACCTGGGGCTGGCCTACTACCTGGTGGGGGAGTTTGATCGCGCGGCCGAGAGCTGGAGTCGCTGTGTGCAGCAGTGGGCGAAGAACGACGACGGTCGGGTCTCCGCCGGTCACTGGTGGTACACGTCGCTGGTACGAGCGGGTCGGTTCGATGAAGCTGCGGCCGTATTGGAGCTTCTGCCGTCGGATCCGGATGTGATCGAGAATCATGCGTACCGGAATCTGATTGATCTGTATGCCGGACGGCGTGGATCCGACGAGCCGGACGCAGACGGTGAGACGCCGACCGGGGCGGCATGGCAGTACGGCCTGGCCCGCTGGCAGATTGCAGACGGCGACGTGGAGAGCGGAACGGCGATCCTCGAGGCACTGGCCACTTCCGACAATCGCGCATCGTTTGGCGTTATCGCTGCGGAGGCGGACTTGAACGCGGATCCGTAGTCGACCTTCACCGCGATCTCCTTTTACACTGCACCCATCGTAAAATGTGGTCTCGGTCCAACTCAGGGGAGAACAGTGAAGCTAAAGAAGACTGGCCTCGGCACAAGCGCCGTACACGCCGGCGAAGTGCGTCCCGGAATCGGCGGTGCCGTGTCAATGCCGATTTTCCAATCATCCACCTTCGAAAACGACGGCGACGCCGGCTATCACGATGTCCGCTACATCCGTCTGAACAACACCCCAAACCACGATGTTCTCCACGCCAAACTGGCGGTTCTTGAGGGCGCCGAGGCAGCCCTCGTCGCCGGCAGCGGAATGGCCGCCATCTCCACCACGTTGATGACGTTCCTGTCTTCGGGCGACCATGTGATGCACCAGCATGCGCTCTACGGTGGGACCCACTCGTTCATCCAACACGACCTGAAGGACTTTGGCATCGACCACGGCGACGTCGATCCCACACGACAGGAGACCTGGGAGGCGATAAGAACCGATCGGACCCGAGTGTTCTACGTCGAGACGCTTTCCAACCCGTTGATGACGGTGCCGGACCTGCAGGCCGTCGTGGACTTCTGTAGGCAGCACGGCATCGTCTCGGTCATCGACAACACGTTTGCGAGTCCGGTGAATTTCCTGCCGATTCCCTTCGGCTTCGATCTGGTCCTACACTCCTGTACCAAATACATGAATGGGCATACCGATATCGTTGCGGGTTCGATAGCGGGCAGTGCCGAGAAGATCGCCGCGATCAAGCACAAGCTCGATCATCTGGGTGGGACCCTCGACCCCCACGCGTGTTTCCTCTTGCATCGCGGGATGAAGACGCTCCCGTTGCGCATGCGTCATCAGAACAAGAGCGCCCTCGAGATGGCCCGGTTTCTCGCCGAACAAGAGCGGGTCATCCGGGTCAACCACCCCGGTTTGCCTGGGTCACCGGACCATGAACGGGCCAAGACCTATCTCCACGGTACCGGCGGCATGTTGTCCTTCGAGGTTGAGGGTGGTGCGGCTGCGGCGGATCGGATGTTCTCCCGACTGCAGCTTCCCATCGTGGCGCCCAGTCTGGGCGGGGTCGAAACCCTGGTCACCCGTCCGGTGACCACGTCCCATGCCGGGCTTTCTGCCGCGGAGCTGGAGCGCGCCAACATCTCCGAGGGATTGGTGCGGGTGTCGGTCGGCATCGAGGATACCGAGGACCTGATCGCGGACTTTCGGCGCGCACTTTCGTAGGAACGGTCAACGCCCACGGATCTCGTAGTCGAACTCCGCAACCGTATGGGTTGCCGCCCGGCCGCGGATCTCAGCGTGGGTCGGGAATACGTCCGCCAGTTTCGACTTGTCCGCACCCACACTGAGATTGCGGCCGCGTTCGAAGACCAGAAGTAATCCGTGTTCGTCGCCAAGGGCGCGAAACACGTTACTCCCGGTCCGATACTGGGCGAGATCAAACGTCTCCTGAAGTTTCGAGGCCATCGCCGAAACATCGTCGACCACGAAAGCGATCTCGCTTGCGTGGAGAATGTCTCGTGACGTGAAGGGTCCATCGGCGTCGTTCTTGAGGTCGTGACGGGCGATGTACTCGACCACGTTCTCAGCCGGGTCGAGAAAGAACACCGAGTGGGCGTTCCAGTTACTGAAATGAACGACGTCGTTCGGAAACTGCTTGTCACGCAGGCGTGGGAAGACCGACAGAATTTCGGACCGCTCCCGCTGCCACTCCCGTGCTTGGCGAATCTTGTTTTGCGGGATGTTGAAGGCGAAGTGGTAGAACGGCGCACCCTGCTTCGCATCCGACTTTACGAATGTGATGGGTGTCGCGCCGCCTCCGATCGTTAGTTCTGTGGAACTCTCTTCCAGCACGTCAAGACCGAGCGTATCGCTGTAGAAAGCCCTCATCTCTTCGAGAGGTGCTGCGGTTTGCAGCCGCAGACTCAAGATTCGAGCGGTTGCGTGGGATTCATTCAAGATTGGAACCGCCCAGGTGAGGGGTCGATGGATTGCCGTCACCAGCGCCGCGGCCGATGCCGCGGATAGGAATTTCCGGCGGTTAAGTACTGACATTTGCGCCAATTATACGCTGAATTCAGACAATCGGGGTGAGGAGTCACTCGATCCGATTTGACGTTAGACTTCCCACGTCAATGAGAGGGGGACTGATGAAACTGATTTCGGCGGCGATCGCTTGCATTCTCGGGTCTGTATGCGCCTGGGCGGATCCGCCGCCCCCTGTGATCGATATGCATCTGCACGCGCTAGACGCGGCAGCTCAGGGTCCGCCGCCGCTAGCAATGTGTACTCCGATGACGATGCCGTCCTGGGATCCGAAAGAACCGTACTCGGACGCGTATTTCCGCCTTTTCAAGAAACCCGATTGCGACGATCCGATCTGGTCTCCGGAAACGAACGAGGCACTCTTGCAGCGAACGCTTGCGGTCATGGAAGCGCGTAACGTATACGGAGTGTTGAGCGGTACTCCGGCCCTCGTGGGACAGTGGACGGAGGAGGCACCGGATCGTTTCTTGCGTGGACTGGGCTTCCAATTGGATGGGGATTCGCCGTCGCCGGACGAACTAGTTTCCATGCATCGGGACGGTTCGCTGGATGTGCTGGCCGAGATCACGACCCAGTATCAAGGAATCACCCCCGACGATCCGCGCCTGGAACCCTACTGGAGCGCTCTCGAGAGGAACGACATCCCGGCCGGCATCCACATCGGCACCGGCCCTCCCGGGGTGATTTATCTGGGGGCCGAAAACTACCGGGCGAGGATGCACAGTGCTCTGACCCTCGAGGAAGTCGTCGTCCGCCATCCGAAACTGCGCATTTACATCATGCACGCCGGATATCCGTTGCTCGATGACCTGTTGGCGTTCCTCTACGCACACCCACAGGTCTACGTCGAAGTCGGTGTCATCGTTTTCACGCAACCAAAAGCCGCCTTCTACCGTTATCTGAAGGGAGTCTTTGACGCCGGATTCGGCAAGCGAGTGATGTTCGGTTCCGACCAGATGGTCTGGCCGGAGACCATCGATCGTGGAATTCAGGTGATCACCGAGGCGCCCTTCCTAACGGAAGATCAGAAACGGGACCTGCTGTTCTGGAACGCGACGCGCTTCTTGCGGTTGCCCGAGGAGCAGATCAAGAGAATGCACGGAGAGGAGAGTCCATGAAGAGCGTCGGTAAGATCCGGAACACCACGGACCATCTTCTCGGGTCGATTTCGGTGAAAATCTACCTCTCAAACGGCGTCGAGCTTCATCCGACCAAACCCCGGGGTCTTCCGGCAGGCGGATGGATGGAAGTCCGCATTCAGACCGGCAAGGACGGGTTCGAACGGTGGTCGGCCCACGCGGAGGTAGGCAATTAAAGGATGCGCTATCTTGAAGCCGGAGGTATTCCGTGCTTTACGATTTTGCGACCCTCGACGTCTTTACCGACCAGTCCTTCGGCGGCAACCCGCTGGCCGTCCTACCCGACGCTAGCGGTTTGACCCCTCAGCAGATGCAGTCCATCGCTCGCGAGTTCAACTACTCCGAGACGACGTTCGTGCTGCCGGCTGAGAACGAGAACCATACCCGCAAGGTGCGCATCTTCACGCCGGTCGTCGAGATTCCGTTCGCCGGCCACCCCAACGTCGGAACCGCCGTCGCGCTGGCGCGCCTGGAGCTGTTTGGCGCCGCCGTTCCGGGTCAGCGAGTCCTGTTCGAGGAAGGCGCCGGCGTCGTCTCGGTGACGTTGCGCGGCAAGGGAACCAATATCGATGCCGCAGAGTTCATTGCGCCGGTGATCAATCGATTTGAAGAGGAGTTGGCCGTTGACGAGGTGGCGAAGGCGCTTGGGGTTGCTAGCGACAAGGTCGTGACGAAGCACCACGGCCCACGGGTCATGGGCGTCGGGCTACGCTTCCTGTACGTCGAATTGTCGGATCTCGATGCGCTGGCGGCATCGGAAGCCGCACCGGGACCGGTGACCCGGATCTCCGCCACCCGTGGTCTCGACGGTGTCTTCGCGTACGTGCGTATTGCCAACGGCAGCCCCGGAATCCAGTCGAGGATGTATGCACCGCTTCATGGTGTCATCGAGGATCCTGCCACGGGATCTGCCAACGCGGGGTTGGCGAACCTTCTGGCCTCCCTGCACGATGAGAAGGACGCGACCCTCAAATGGGACGTCGCCCAGGGTGTCGAGATGGGTCGCCCCAGTCGTCTTCACCTGACGGCGGAGCGACGGGACGGCGAGGTCGCCGAGGTGCGGGTGGCCGGCAACGCCGTCATCGTCTGCCGTGGTCAAATCGACGTGCCCTGATGGGAC
The DNA here is from genome assembly GCA_029861955.1 of Acidobacteriota bacterium. Taxonomy (NCBI): domain Bacteria; kingdom Pseudomonadati; phylum Acidobacteriota; species Acidobacteriota bacterium. The sequence goes on along the minus strand of JAOTYK010000011.1, from coordinate 43,905 downwards.
TCGACCTCGACGGCATCGACCGCGCCATTGCGGGGTTCATGCGTCGTTGGGGTCTCCTCGCACTTCGGGTCTCGTTGGGTGTCGTCTTTATCTGGTTCGGTGCCTTGAAGCCGCTGGGGATCTCGCCCGCGGAACCCCTGGTGAAGGCGACCGTCAACTGGCTTCCGCTCTTGGCCCCCGAGACGTGGCTGCACGTCATAGGCTGGTGGGAAGTCGCCATCGGTGTCACGTTTCTCTTTCGCAAGACGGCACGGGTGGCGATTGGTCTGTTGTTCCTACAGATGTTCGGCACCTTCATGCCTCTCGTCGTCCTGCCCGAGATCACGTTTCAGTCCGGTAAGGTCCCGTACGGGTTGACGATGGAAGGGCAGTACATCGTCAAGAACCTGCTCATTATTTCTGCGGCCCTGGTGATCGGGGGGACAGCGCGGAAACGTGGCGGAGACGGAATTCTTAGCGGCAGCGCCTCGTTTGGATAAAATGGAACGTGTGATGCCCGTTGATCTCTTGCGGAGAGTTCATGACCGGTCCTGATTGTCGCCTGGCCATTCTGGGGCTGCTCGCGCTGGCTTTGGCGGCCGGTGCGTCCGATCGCCACGTACAGCACGGCGAACAGGATTCATCTGAGGCCTACGACTGCGTGGCGTGCGTCATGGCCCAGACTCCATCCGCGCTGACATTGGATCCGACTCCGGCTCCCGGGGTGGAGGAAGTCGCAGACGTCATCGTCGAGACGCAATGTGCTGCGATCGTCTCTTCGATCTTTCGGTCCGACACGACCCGAGGCCCACCCCAATTGAGTTGACTCTCGTTGCCGTCGTTTTGTCGACGGTGTCCTGAAACTCTAACTGGAAGTGTGGCAACCATGACCCCATCGATTTTTGCGCTTGTTCTTTTCGCGTTCGCCGGCGGTGCCAGTCTCGAGGGACGCATCGTTACCCCCGGCGGTGAGCCTGCGCCCCAGGTCCGTGTCCTACTGGTAGAACTCCATCGCACGGTGTTTACCGACGACGACGGTCGCTACGCGTTCGTCGATCTCGAGCCGGCGGACTACCACGTCCAGGCCGTCAGTCCAGGACTGGGCAGTGGTGTGGCCGAGATCTCGGTCGTCGCGGGCATCAATCGGCTGAATCTCGAGCTAAGTATCTCTCCGCACCAGGAGCAAATCGTCGTCTCCGCAACGCGATCCGGTAGGGGGAGCTCTGAACTTGTTCAACCGGTCACCGTCCTGGACAAGGTCGAGTTGGCAGGGAAGATGCAATCGACGATCGGCGAGACCCTGGCACAGGAGCCGGGAATGAGTCAGACCTTCTTCGGTTCCGGGGCAAGTCGGCCGGTCATCCGCGGCCAGAGTTCGAGTCGTGTCCGTGTCCTCGAAGGCGGGTTGGGGGTAGGCGATGCTTCGGCCACCAGTCCGGACCATGCAGTCGCGAGCGACGCTCTGGTCGCAGATCAGATCGAGATTCTTCGGGGGCCGTCGACGCTGCTCTACGGGAGCACGGCCGTCGGTGGCGTGGTCAACGTGATAGACAGCCGGATTCCCGATCACGCCCCCAACCGTCCCCTGGGCGGGAGTATGCACGTGAGTCAAGGAACCGTGGCGGACGAAACGGCGGCGGCGGTCGCACTCGACGGCGGCTTCAATCAATTTGCCTGGCATATCGACACCCTCAATCGAGATGCAGGGGACTACTCCAGCGGCGACGGCCGCTTGCCCAACAGCGCCCGAGAGGCCACCGGCGCGACGCTGGGCATGTCGTGGGTCGGCGACGGGTCCTATGTCGGCGTGTCGGCTCGACGCTTCAATACGCTCTACGGGATTCCGGTCGAGCTGGAACCCGGAAGCCCGATTGAGATCGACCTCGAACAGACACGCTATGACCTTCGCGGCGATTTCCATGTCGATTGGGGGTTCATCGAGGAAGTACAGTTCACCGCAGGTAGTAACGACTACGAGCACAAGGAACTGGAGGGGAGCGAGATCGGGACCCGATTCCTGGTCGACAGCTCCGAGGGGCGGTTGGAGTTCCATCACCGCGAGACGGATGCGCTGACCGGGATCATCGGGGTACAGCTTTCCGACAAGGACCAGGTCGCCATCGGCGAAGAGGCGTTCCTCCCGCCATCCGAGACAAGTCAACGAGCGATCTTCGCTCTGGAACGACTCGACGGAGGCGCGGTTGATCTGGAGTTCGGTCTGCGCTTCGAGAACACCGAACTGAAAGCCACAGCCAACCCGGACCGTCGCTTCGACGGCCTCTCCGCATCCTTTGGTCTGCTCTGGCCGCCTAACGACGGCTTCGCGTTGGGGTTTTCGATCGCGCGCGCGGAGCGGGCGCCGACGGCCGAGGAGCTCTATTCCGACGGCGCCCACCTGGCGACGTTCTCTTACGAGGTTGGCGATCCGACCCTGGAACTAGAGACAAGCCTGGGGATCGATCTCAGCCTACGCAAACGCACCGGAAGGCTCACCGGGGAGTTGACGCTCTTCGCCAATCGTTACGACGGCTACGTCTTCGAGTCGCCGACGGGGCAGGTGATCGACACGTTGCCGGTCTTTCAGTTCAGCCAGGCCGACGCCGAATTCTACGGACTAGAGTTGGATCTGTTGATCGAATTGATGGAGGCCCGATCGAAACACGATCTGGACCTGCGTCTGTTTGGCGACATGGTGCGGGCCGAGTTGACCGACACGGGAATACCCCTTCCGTTCATCCCGGCATCCCGGGTCGGCCTTGGGCTGCAGTACACCGATGGTTCGTGGGATGGGGAATTTCAGATTCTCAGAACCTCCGATCAAGATCGAGTCCCGGGTTTCATCACGACGACCGACGGCTTTACGAGTATCGATGTCAGCGTCGGCCGTCGGATCATCCACGACGGCCTCGTTCACAAGCTCACGCTACGTGGCTCCAACCTCACCGACGAGCTGGCACGGGCGGCGACGTCCCGGGTAAAGGACCTCGTGCCGCTGCCCGGACGAGACGTACGGCTGACGTACACGTTGTTCTTCTAGGGCAGGGGGCAACCGATCAGACCAGCGTCGCCACCATGACCGCCTTGATGGTGTGCATCCGGTTCTCGGCCTGGTCGAAGGAGATGTTGTAGTCCGATTCGAAGACGTCGTCGTTGACCTCCAGGGCGGAGAGGCCGTGTTCGGCCTCGATCTCTCGACCGACCTGGGTCTCGGTGTTGTGGAACGCCGGCAGGCAGTGCATGAACTTCACGTCCTTGTTGCCGGTCTTCGCGATCACGTCCAGGTTGATCTGGTAGGGCGTCATCAGCTTAAGCCGTTTGGTCCAGGCCTCCTTGGCCTCACCCATCGAGACCCAGACATCGGTGTAGAGGAAGTCGGCGCCCTTGACCCCGGCTTCCACATCCTCGGTCAGGGTGATCCTGGCGCCGGTCTCCTTCGCAATCGCCTGACAGGTCTCAACCAGCGCGTCTTCGGGCCAGAACTGCTTCGGCGCCACCAGCCTTATGTCCATGCCCATCTTGGCTCCGCCGACCAGCAGCGAGTTGCCCATGTTGTTGCGGGCATCGCCCAGGTAGGCGTACTTGATTTTCTGGAGTTCCTTGCCGCCGCCGTGCTCGTGCATCGTCAGGAAGTCGGCGAGGATCTGTGTGGGGTGGAACTCGTCGGTCAGTCCGTTCCAGACCGGGACGCCGGAGTAGCGGGCTAGATCCTCCACGTCGGTCTGTCGGAAGCCGCGGAACTCGATCCCGTCGTACATCCGACCGAGGACCCGGGCGGTATCCTTGACCGACTCCTTGTGTCCCATCTGCGAGCCGCCGCCCATGTAGGTGACCTGGGCGCCCTGGTCGAAGGCCGCGACCTCGAAGGCGCATCGTGTGCGGGTCGAGGTCTTCTCGAAGATCAGGACGACGTTCTTGCCCCGCAGCGCTTGCTGCTCCGAGCCGGCGTACTTGCTCTTCTTCAAATCGCGGGAGAGATCGAGCAGGTACTGGATCTCTTGCGGGGTGAAATCGAGGAGTTTGGTGAACGAGCGTTGGGTCAGGTTGATGGCCATGGTCGCTTCTCTATTTACATGAAGGTTGGTCACTGGTCGGCGCAATATTGCTGAAATGTGGCGGGTCCGCAACCTCCGGCGCGGGACGGGTCCCCGTCCGAGTTCGAGACCGCTTTTGACGTAGAGCCGGTATGGCGTATATTCCCTCACACATGCGCAACCCACTCGCAACAAAGATCCTGTCAGCCGTCGCCGTGGGCGTCGTACTGCTGGGTCTCCTGTCTCCCATCGCTGCCGGACAGCTGGTGTGCATCGGGGATGAACGCGACCCTGATTGTTGTGACGAGCGCGACAGCTCGGATGAGTCTCGTCTCGAAGAGACGACCCAGCTCCTGGACAGTTCCGATTGTGGCTGTTGCATTCCGGTCGTCTCGGCGCCGGCGACCGCGGGCGCCGGCCCTCACAAGGCGCCGCTCGGCGCCGTCTCCGAAGCGGCACTCGTTCGGGATGTCGCCGTCCCCACGGGGACGCGCTTTGGCGGAGTCCCAACCGGGGACAACAGTGAGGCTAGTCTCTCCTCTCGACGCACGGTCGTTCTGCTGATCTGATCCTCCACGTCGGATCGTCAGCGGCCCCCAAAAGCTCCCCGCACCACACCGACAACGGTGAGGTGCTGCGGCGCTCCCCCACGAACCAGAATCGAGGAGACGAATGCGAATCAAGAAAACGGCAGGTCTGAAACGACATCGACTATCGCTGGCGTGCGCCGTGATGACGGTTCTCCTGCTCGCGGCCTGCTCTCCGGCCGATGAGCAGGCCGCTCGTAACGCCGACCCCTGCGAATCGGCAGGCCAGACCGAGGTCGACGGCGCGACGTGCGTAGCCCATGGTTCGCCCGTGGAATTGTGCTTCATCTGCGATGCCGACTTGCGCGACAAGGGACGACTCTGGTGTGGCGAGCACGACCGCTACGAAGACCGCTGCTGGTTGTGCCATCCCGAACTGGAGGAAGAAGACCGGCTCTGGTGTGGGGAGCACTCTCTCTACGAAGACGAGTGTTTTCTTTGTCACCCGGAGTTGCTCGAGGAGCCCTCCGAGGCGGATACCAGCGAGGCCGTCGGGTCGGGTCTGATGTGCAACGAGCACGGCGTGCCCGAGCAGGAGTGCGGTATCTGTCACCCCGAATTGCTGACGTCGAATCCGTCAGGACCGAACCTGAAAGTACGCCTCTCCTCGTCTGAGTCTGCAGCGAAGGCGGGTGTTGTCGTGGAGACGCCGGGGATCCAGTCGATGGCGGATGGCGTGAGCTGTCTCGCCGAGTTCGCGTTCAATCAGAACAAGCTGATGCGGATCACGTCGCTGGCGCGTGGTGTCGTCAAGAGCGTCGATGTGGATCTGGGAAGCCGGGTCCGAAAGGGCGATCTCCTGGCGACGGTGAGCTCCGCGACCATCGGCGAAGCGCAGGGCGCCTACCTTCGAGCGATGGCCGAACGTGACCTCCGGGAGGCCGCGCTCGAGCGTCAACGTAGCCTGCTGGCCGAACAGATCGCATCCGAGGAGGACTATCAGGAGGCGGCGGCGGCACACCACGTATCGATGTCGGACGTGCGGCAGGCGCACCAGTGGCTAGTGACGCTCGCGTTCGACGAGCTCCAGATTCAAGCACTGGCCAGTCAGCGGAGCACGCCCGGAGTTCTCGAGCTTCGGGCACCCTTCGACGGAGAGGTCGTCGCGCGCAGCGCGGTCCAGGGGGCCGTGGTGGAAGAGGCAGACGTTTTATTCACACTAACGGACACGTCTGTGCTCTGGGCCACGGTGAACATCCCCGAATCACAGGTGTCGCGCGTTAGCGTGGGGCAGTCGGTGGAACTCACCGTCGAGTCGCTACCGGGTCGCAGCTTCACTGGAACGCTCACGTGGATCTCGCCGCAAGTGGACGATCGGACACGAATGGTACAGGGGCGGGTCGAAGTCCCCAATGCCGGCGGACACCTCAAGTCGCAGATGTTCGCGCGCGCACGAATCGCGACCGAACACGCGGACAACGTGGTCGTCGTACCGCTGTCGGCCGTGCAAAACGTGACCGGAACCCAGGTCATCTTCGTGAAGTTTCTCGATGATCTCTTCGAAGCCCGGCCGGTGACGCTCGGGGTCAAGCACGACGGCCAGGTCGAGATTATCGCCGGCCTGAGAGCGAACGAACCCGTGGTCGTTGCCGGAGGCTTCGCCCTGAAGTCCCAGCTCCTTGCCTCGCGACTGGGTGCGGGCTGTGTTGACGACTAGGCGTCGGAGGTCGTTGGACAATCATGCTTGACTGGATCATCCGCTTCTCGCTGAGCAATCGTCTGTTGGTCTGTCTGCTCTCGATCGTGCTCATCGGCTTCGGCGTTGTGGCGTTGAACCGTCTCCCGGTCGATGCGTTCCCCGACACGACTCCGGTGCAGGTGCAGATCAACACCGTGGCGCCGTCCCTGAATCCACTGGAGATCGAGCAGCAGATCACGCAGTTTGTGGAGCTGTCCATCGGTGGCCTACCGGGCTTGCAGAACGTCCGCTCGGTGTCCAAGTTCGGATTCAGCCAGGTCGTCGCGACGTTCGACGATTCGGTCAGCATCTATCTGGCGCGTCAGTTGATCAGTGAGCGACTGGCGGGTGTGGAGTTACCCGAGGGCATCCGGCGGCCGCAACTGGGGCCGATCGCGACGGGTCTCGGCGAGGTATTCCACTACCTCGTCACTACGGATAACCCCGAACGCACTCTGATCGAGCTGCGAGAATTGCATGACTGGGTCGTGAAGCCGGAGCTGCGCAAAGTCCGGGGTGTGGCCGAAGTGAATTCCTGGGGGGGATTCGAGAAGCAGTTTCAGGTGGTCGTCGAGCCGGAACGACTGATCAAGTACGGGTTGACCTTTCATAGCGTGTTCGCGGCTCTGGAGGCCAACAACCGAAACGTCGGTGGGGGACAGGTCGTCATGAGCGGCGAGGCGTTGCTCGTGCATGGCCTGGGTCTTGCCACCACGCTCGAGCAGATCGGCAACATCGTCGTGGTATCTCACGACGGCACGCCCATTCGAGTGCGCGACATCGGCAGCGTCCAGATCGGCCACGAAACCCGGCGTGGCGCCGTGTCGGCGGACGGGGAGGGCGAAACAGTACTGGGGCTCGGTTTCATGCTGATGGGCGAGAACAGCCACGTCGTGACACGCGAGCTGAAGAAGCAGTTGGCCGAGGCGCAGAAGGCCTTACCGGACGACGTCAGGCTGGAGGTCGTTTACGAACGCACCGACCTGATCGGCAAGGTGATCCGCACTGTAAAACACAACCTGTTGGCCGGCGCGCTGCTAGTGATCGCCGTTTTGTTCGTCTTTCTCGGGAATCTCCGAGCGGGTCTGATCGTGGCCGTCGCGATCCCGCTCTCGATGCTGTTTGCCGGAACCCTGATGGTTCAGACGGGAATCGCCGCCAGCCTGCTGAGCCTGGGTGCCATCGATTTCGGTCTCATCGTCGATAGCTCCGTCATCATGGTGGAGAACTGTGCGCGTCGGGCGGCGCGGCGCAAGAACACGTCGTGGATGGACACGATTCGCGAAGCCGCCATCGAAGTTCGCAAGCCGACCCTGTTTGGCGAATTGATCATCATGATCGTGTTCTTGCCGATCCTGGCGCTCGAGGGAGTGGAGGGTAAGCTGTTCAGGCCGATGGCGCTGACGATGATCTTCGCCCTCCTTGGTTCGCTGGTGCTGTCCCTCTCATTGATGCCGGTGCTGGCGAGTCTATTCCTGTCTCGTAGGATCAAGGAACAAGAGCCCTGGTCGATACGTGTGGCACAGCGCGTTTACTCGCCGATCCTGGATCTTGCATTGCGTTGGCGCAAGATCACTTTGGCCGGCGCAACGGTGCTTGTCGTCCTTGCGGTCGGCATCGCCTCGCGCACCGGGGGTGAGTTTCTGCCGAAACTCGGTGAAGGCACCCTGGTCGTGAACGTCATTCGACTCGCCGGTGTCCACGTGGACGAGGCTGCTGCGTCCAATACTTTGCTAGAGCGGTTGATTCTCGAGGAGTTCCCCGACGAGGTTGAACGAGCGTGGAGCCGTCTCGGAACCGCCGAAATCGCGACCGATCCGATGGGAATCGAACTCACGGACATCTTTCTGACTCTCAAGCCGCGGCGGGAATGGAAGCGCGCCCGCACCCAGCAGGGACTGGCTTCAGAGCTCGAGATCGCGATGAGGGACTTCCCGGGCATCAACGCCGTGATCACCCAGCCGATTGAGATGCGCATGAACGAGATGATCGCCGGAATCCGCTCCGATATCGGCATCAAGATCTACGGCGACGACTTTGAAACGCTGCGACGACTGTCGGATGAGGTCCAGCAAGTCCTGCTGGACATCCCGGGCGCGGCCGAAATTTCCGGGGAACAGATCACGGGGCAGCCCATCCTGCAGGTCACCGTGGACCAGGATGCCATCGCTCGCTACGGCATCCCCACGCGGGACGTGTTGACGATGGTGGAGGCGGTCGGAAACCGGAGAGCGGGGGAGATTCGAGAGGGCCAGCGCCGCTTCCCGTTGGCCGTGCGTTTGCCGGATGCGCAGCGCACCGATCCCGCTGCGCTCGCCGCGACGCTGGTACCCACGGTAGCCGGGCCGGTGCTGCGCATGGATCAAGTCGCACGCCTCGAACAGACGGAGGGGCCGTCGACGATCCAACGGGAGTGGGGCCGGCGTCGAATCACCGTGCAATGCAACGTGCGCGATCGGGATGTGGCCGGCTTCGTGGCGGAAGCCAGGGACCGGATCGCCGACCGGGTGAAGTTGCCCGAAGAGTACACCATCGAATGGGGCGGCCAGTTCGAGAACATGGAGCGTGCCAATCGTCGCCTCCAGATCATCGTGCCGATGGCGCTGGGTCTGATCTTCATCATGCTCTACCTCAGCCTGGGCTCGGTCCGCGACATGTTGATCGTCGCGACGGGCATCCCGCTCGGCGCGGTGGGGGGAGTCGGTGCTCTCGCCTTGCGAGGTCTGCCGTTTACCGTGAGTGCCGCAATCGGATTCATCGCCCTGAGCGGCGTCGCGATCCTCAACGGGTTGGTGCTGGTGACGTTCATCCAACAACGGCTCGCGGCGAAGGTGCCGCTGGAACAGGCGGTACGAGAGGGTTGTCGCGTCCGCCTACGGCCCGTGCTGATGACCGCCCTGGTTGCCGCCGTAGGATTCATCCCGATGGCCATCAACACCGGGGTTGGCGCCGAGGTTCAGCGGCCGCTGGCGACGGTCGTGATCGGTGGGATCGTCAGCAATACACTGCTCACGCTGGTGGTCCTACCGACGCTCTACACAAGTTTAAGGAGGGATCCGCGAGCCTAGGGGCAAAACGTCCCCGTGGTATCCCACAGCGCTTCGGTACGATCGATTCGATCGCGTGCGTCCTTCTTAAGGTCGCGCGAAACCTGCGCGACCAGAAGCTCGGCGGCGGCGACGGCCGGCACCGAACTATCGAAGGGACCGACCGCTGGCACCGTCAGTGCGCACCAGTGTTCGGTCAGTGCGGCAAGCGGCGAGAGCGGCCCGTCGGTGATCGCAAGGAGTGTCGTGCCAATTGTGGCTAGCGCCTCCGCGGCGGTGAGCGTCGATCGACGGTAACGGAAGAAGTCGAACAGCACCGCGACATCGCCGGAACCGGCGTCGGCCAGGTCGCGAGCGACGTTGTGTCCGCGCACCAGGTGGACGCCGGGGCGGATCATCGCCAACCCACTCTGCAGGGCATAACCGCCGGCACGGGAGCTCTCGCCCGTCACCACCCAGACGCGCCTTGCCCCGACGATCTGTTTGGAAAACGACTTGAAGTGTCCATGGTCAACGGCTTCAAAGACCGAATCGATGCCTGCCAGGAGGGCGGTCCGCTCCCGACTCGTCCCACCATCCTCGCTCCGGATGCGGTCGATCGGTCGCGAAAGCTGGTCGGACAGCCCGCGGCGCACGTGGTTCTGGAGGCCCGTGTAGCCCTCGAAACCCAGCTTCGTCGCGAATCGCACGATCGACGGGCGGCTGGTCGCGACACGCGCCGCCAGGTCCGACACCGTCCCGAACGCAAGCAGCGTCGGCTCGTCGAGGACGGCCTGGGCGATGCGACGTTCGGTCCGGGTCAGGCGGTCGCTGACGGCCGCGATCAGCTGGCTTGTCGGGCTAGATGGCATGATGTTCGTTATGTTACAATCTGACCGTCAAGAATACCAGTTTGTTACATGCGCGGTCACAAACACCGTAGGGATGGGATATGCCAGCCAACCACTCGCCTTCTAAAAAGGAACGGGCGTTCCTCGAAAGTATCGAAAGCCCCAAGTACGACCGCCAGTGGATCAACGGTCTGCGGCCGTTCTTCACGGAGAGCGCTCCCGAGGAGATGCGGGACTTCTACACGAAGTCCGAGCTTGCCGATCTCAAGGTGCTGAGTGGCACCGAGCGGGACGTCGAGGCACGCATGCCGGTGAAGTTGACGCGTCACTTCTTCGAGATGGCGAAGAACAGTCCCCAACTGCAACGCCTGGTCAAGGCCAGTCCGGACGAAACGCTCGACCTCCAGGGCTCGGAAGATCCCGGCAACCAGATGGACTACAGCCCGGTCGAAGGGTTGTTGCACAAGTACGAGATGGGTCTGATGTACGTGATCTCGACCTGCTCGGCCCATTGTCGTTTCTGTTATCGGGAGGAGTTGATCGCACAGAAGGATATCGAGCGGCAGGACGGAACCGTTGCACGAAAGGGCATGGCCCAGATCGGCGAGGTCACCGACTACATCAAGGCGCACAACAAGCTCGTGGACGACAACGGTGGGCGGCACCCGGAGACCGGTCGCGAGAAGCTGCGGGAGATCCTACTCTCGGGCGGGGATCCGATGGTGCTGCCGAACGCCAAGATCGGCGCATGGTTCGCCGCGCTCGCAGAGACCGGCATCGAATCGATCCGTCTGGGGACGAAGGAGATGGCGTTCTACCCCGAACGCTTCGACGATGGTTTTCTGGCGATGCTCGACCGGTTTCACGAGACGTGGCCCGACGTCAGCTTCCGGCTGATGATCCACTTCAACCACCCGGACGAGTTCCTACTCAAGGGCGCGGACGGGCAGTACGTCCAGGATTCCAGCGGATCGTTGGCGTGGAATCCGGTCACGCAGAAGGCGATGGAGGGCGTCGTTTCGCGGGGCTGGGTCAACGTCGAGAATCAGACGCCCATTATCAAGGGCGTCAACGACGATGCCGACGCGCTCCGCATCATGCAGCGAGCGCTCTACGGTGCCGGCGTCGGCAATCACTACTTCTTCTGCGGACGGGACATCGTCGCGTACCACGCGTTCAACGTTCCGATCGAGACGGCGTGGCAGATCCTCAACGAGTCGCAGAAGGGTCTGTCCGGTGTCGAAGCGCACGCGCGCCTGTCCATCACGCACTACAAGGGCAAGACCGAGGTTTGCGCGGTTACCAACGAAGCGATCCCGGGTCTCAAGGGATCGGAGAACGGCGTGCTGATCTTCAAGATCCTGCGCAACGCGGCCGATGCTCCCGACCGGGGCAAGGTCTGCATCGTCGGTCGCAATCCCGAGGCGATCTGGTTCGATGACTACGAGGATCGCGTCCTCTACGACGAGGCGGGCCTCTTCGACTATGCCCGCGTGGACAAGACACCGGCTGGAGCAAGTTGAGCCATGATCGACAAGACGGTCGACAGTCCCGCCGCCGCGCTGGTCGACATCCAGGACGGCGCCACCGTGATGATCGGGGGGTTCGGCGAGGCCGGTAGCCCGATCGAGTTGATCCACGCGTTGATTGACCAGGGCGCCAGGAACCTGACCGTCGTCAACAACAACACCGGCAGTGGCGAGGTCGGTCTGGCTGCGCTGATCAAGAACGGGCAGGTCGCCAAGATGATCTGCTCGTACCCCCGAACGACGAACTCCAGGGTCTTCCCGGAGCTCTATCGCAGTGGTCGTGTGAAGCTCGAACTCGTTCCGCAGGGGACGCTTGCCGAGCGCATCCGCGCCGGTGGTGCAGGGATCCCCGCTTTCTACACGGCCACCTCGGTCGGGACCCCCCTGGAAGAGGGGAAGGAGAAGCGCAACTTCGACGGAACGGACTACGTGATGGAGCGGGGCTTGGTCGCCGATTTTAGCCTGATCAAATGTCGCACCGCGGATATCCACGGGAACCTCGTCTACAACAAGACCGCACGAAACTTCGCTCCGCTGATGGCGACGGCGGGGAAGGTGACGATCGTGCAGGCGGACAAGCTCGTTCCCCTGGGCGAGATCGATCCCGAGTGCGTGGTCACCGCCGGAATTTTCGTCAACCGGATCGTCGAGGTGCGCGAACCGCTCCAGGAATCCGAGCTGGTAGCGCAGGGGGTCTCCTACCCATGAGTGACATTACGCGTCCGAGTGGATTGACACGCGACCAGATGGCCGAGCGAGCTGCCCGGGACATCCCCGACGGCAGCTACGTGAATCTCGGGATCGGAATTCCCGAGCTTGTGGCCTCTCACGTTCCGAAAGGGCGGGAGTTCATCTATCACACCGAGAACGGGTTACTGGGTATGGGACCGTCTCCCGCTCCGGGTGAGGGCGAGCCGGAATTGATCAACGCGGGAAAGAAACGTGTCACGGCCCTGCCCGGTGCGGCGTACTTCCATCATGCGGACAGTTTCACCATGATCCGCGGTGGACACCTCGACCTCTGTGTCCTCGGCGCCCTGCAGGTGTCCGAGCGCGGCGATCTTGCTAACTGGTCGACCGGCGCGAAGGACGCTATCCCGGCCGTCGGCGGCGCGATGGATCTGGTCGCGGGGGTCAAGACGATCTTCGTCATCACCCAGCACGTTACCCGTGACGGCAAACCAAAACTGGTCGCGGAGTGTACGTACCCTCTGACCAGTCGTCGCGTCGTTGACCGAATTTATACGGACCTGGCGGTGATTGACGTGACGGACGACGGGTTTCAGTTGGTCGAGCTGTCCCCCGGTGTTTCTTACGAGGACGTGGCCGAGTACACGGGCGCGCCTCTGCGACGGATCGAAGACGACCCGCGCGGGAGGTCCTGATGAGCGACCAGGCGAAGACCGAGAGTTCGCGCAGCGCGGAGCTCTACCGCCGCGCGGTCAAGATCCTGCCGGGCGGGGTCAGCCGCAACACCGTGCTTCGCAAGCCTCACCCGGCCTACGCCGACCACGGGCATGGAGCCCGGGTCGTCGATATCGAGGGGGTCGAGCGGATTGACTTTGCCAACAATATGGCATCGCTGATCCACGGGCACGCCGACCCCGACATCATTGCGGCCGTGACCGAACAGATGCACAAGGGGACGGCCTTTACGCTGGCGACCGAAATCGAGATCGAGTTCGCCGAGCATCTCTGCAGCCGTAGTGAGAGTCTCGAGCAGCTTCGCTTCGTCAACTCCGGCACCGAAGCGGTCATGGGCATGCTCAAGGCGGCGCGGGCCTTCACCGGGCGGTCGAAGATCGCCAAGGTCGAGGGGGCGTACCACGGCCTCTACGATTTCGCCGAGGTCAGCCAGACCTCGAACCCGACGAACTGGGGCGATTTCGACTCGCCAACCAGTGTGGCCGTGGCCCACGGCACACCGGCCAGCGTGTTGGAGAGCGTCGTCGTCATTCCGTTCAACGATCCCGAACGGGCCATCGCGCGTCTGAACAAGAACAAGGACGAGATCGCCTGCGTGATCGTCGATCCGATGCCGCATCGCGTAGGACTGGTCCCTGCCGACTCGGAATTCGTCCACGTTCTGCGGGATTGGACGCAAGACAACGGTGCATTGTTTGTTTTCGACGAGGTGATCACCTTTCGCACCGAGGTCGGTGGGTTCCAGGAGCGCTACCATGTCTCTCCCGACCTGACCGCACTGGGCAAGATCATCGGTGGCGGTTTTCCGGTGGGTGCCATCGCCGGTCGGTCCGACGTGATGGACGTGATGAACCCGCTGTCGCCGAACAAGCGCTTCCCGCACTCGGGGACGTTTTCGGCCAACCCCGTCACGATGGCGGCAGGGCTGACCGCGATGCGCAAATTCGACCGCGACGCAGTCGCGCGGCTGAACCATCTTGCGCTACGCGCCGTCGAGGGCATTCGCGAAGCACTTCGCGCAACCGGCGTCCAGGGCTGCGTCACCGGAAGCGGGTCGTGTTTCCGCCTGCACTTCAAGTCGGAGCCGCCGAAGAACCGCCGAGCGGCGTACCGGACGACGGAGGAAGACAAGTTCCTGGCGGTGATGCTCGATCACCTGTTCGACTCGGGATTTCTGATGATCAACACCGGTGCCGCGGCGCTGTCGACCGCGATGGGTGAGGAAGAGATCGACGCCCTGGTCGCTGCGATGGCGATCGGCTTCGAAAAACTCAAGGCTTTGTGAGCAAAAAAGCGAGGATGTCGCAAGTATTCATGGGCGCGGCGAGCAGGGTGGTCAAAGCGTGGAACTCCCGTGTATTCAGGTATACAATCGCGTCGAACAGTATCCTCCCTGAAGTTCCAGGGCGGCGTTCAATTGATGAATTCCGGAGGGGCAGATGAGTAAGAGCAAGTATTTAGTCCGAGCCTTAGTTCCCATACTAGGCTTTGCGGTTCTCGCCACTGGTTGTGCGACCCGTAGCGCAAAAACAGACATGACGGATCTCGAGCGTAGCGTCGAAGAGAAGAGCAGCGCGATCACGGATCTCGAAAGCTCTGTCAGTGATCTGGAGCGTCGGCTAGCCGCCGAGAGCAAACAAGCTGAGGAAGCTCGAAAAGCAAAAGCGGTCGCCGAGCAGGCTGCTAAAGACGCCGAAGCTCGAGCACGGGAAGCTCAAGGCACCGGATCCACGTCAGGCACTGTCGCTCGCACCACGGCGGGCGATGGCGAACTCTTTCCGCCGAACGCCAAGGCTGGCGAGTGTTATGCGCGGGTCTTTGTTCCGCCGACCTACACGACCGATACCGAACGTGTGCTCAAGCGCCAGGCGTCCGAGCGTGTCGAGGTAATTCCCGCGACGTACGAGTGGGGCGAAGAGAGCGTTCTGGCGAAAGGTGAGTCCGAGCGCGCAGAGATCGTTCCGGCCGTCTACGAGAACGTCGAAGAGCGTGTGCTCGTCAAACAAGCCAGCAGCACAATGGTACCGGTTGCGGCCGAGTACAAATGGGAAGAAGAGAAGGTTCTCGTCAAGGAGGCTCACACCGTTTGGAAAAAGGGACGTGGCCCTGTCGAGAAAGTCGACAACGCGACCGGTGAGATTCTCTGTCTTGTTGAGGTCCCTGCTCAGTACAAGACGGTTCGCACGAAGGTCCTCGCGAAACCAGCGACCACACGTAAGGTCGATATTCCCGCCGAATACAAGACCGTCAAGCGCCGGGTGATGACAAAGCCGCCGTCAATCAAGACGGTGACGATCCCGGCCGAGTACACGACGATCAAGGTGAAGAAGGAAAGTTCACCGCCTCAAGAACGACGTATTGAGATCCCCGCTGAGTACGATACGGTGACTCGAACCAAGCAAGCCACCGACGGTTACATGGAATGGCGCGAGATCCTTTGCGAAACGAACATGACGCACGGAACGATCCGCAAACTACAACAGGCGCTCAAGAGCGCCGGCCATAACCCGGGACCCATCGATGGTGTCTACGGGAGTCAGACGCGGGCGGCGGTGCGCTCGTACCAGACGTCCAAGAAATTGCCGACTGGTGGACTTACCATGGGTACGCTGAAGAGCCTCGGAATGAGCATCTAGGGTTTTTAGTGGGGGGTGCCTCTGCCCCCGAAGCATGAAGTGATGCCCCCCGGTCGCGTCCGTCCTGAGGACGGCGGATCGGGGGGAGTCACACAGAGGAGAGTATCGTTGTCTGCAGCGAGAGCTAACTCTCTTCTCGTGCGTTCGGTGCTGTTGGGCCCCCGCGAGAATTTCTACCTCCCCGATCTTCCCCCTGTGTCGCCGACTTATGAGGGCCGGCGGTATTTCGTGGAGTTGCTGGCGGCGGACGGTGCCATGCCGGGGGTCGTGACGGGCACCATCGATGTGATGACGACGGATCAGACTCCGTAGCTTTCCGGTCAGCCCGTGGGCGCGATGTTCTGGTTGAGTCTGAAAAGGTTGTCCGGGTCGTACTTCTTCTTCAGATCCACCAGCCGCGCATAGTGCGATGCACGATAGGCGTCACCGATCCGCCCGGATTCATCGTTGTCCATGTAATTGACATAGACACCGCCGGTCGAGAACGGCTGGGCTGCCGTCCAGAAACTTCTGGCCCAGTCCCGGATGGCGTCGTCCAGACCTGGATCGTCGTTCGTCCCGAGGATCAGCAGGTTGTACTCGGCATCGCGACTGCCGAAAGCGTTTTCATCTTCAGCGACGCGGGAAACCGCTCCGCCGATCATGTGCTCGATCCCCACCACACAAAGCGGGGACGGTGCGCGATTCGCATGATCGACGAGTGTGTCCACGCACGTATCGTCGATCGTCGATAGATAGCAGGATTTCCAGTAGTTGCGGTTGCCAGCGGGGAACCCCGGATCGAAGGCTTGTTGAACTTCGGTGTACGGCTTGAGCCCGATGTCATCATGTACGGGTGAGCCAAACGCACGTAGCGGCGCCAGAACTCGCTCGCCTTCCTCCGCGGTGCCTTTGTAAACCCAGAACGCACCGACGACGGGAACGCCGTCCGGTGTACTGAGGAACGCCGCCATCGAGGACAGTTCGTCAGGTGCAGCGGCGGTCAGTGTGGCCCACATACGCATGAACGCTGGCCCATCGCTGCGGGGGTAAAGAGTGAGCCCGGAGTACAGTTCGCCGATCGGCTGCAATTGAAAATCAAGACGAGTCACAACACCGAAGTTACCCCCGCCTCCACGAATGCCCCAGAAGAGGTCGGCATTCTCATCGGCGTTGGCGGTCAGAACCTCGCCAGCGGCGGTCACGACCTCTGCGGAGAGGACGTTGTCGCAGGCCAGGCCGTACGATCGCGAAAGCCAGCCGAAGCCGCCGCCAAGCGTCAGCCCGGCAATCCCGGTGGAGGAGATGGCGCCACCCGGGGAGGCGAGTCCGTGTCGCTGGGTTGCCTGATCGTACTCGCCCCAGGTGACGCCGCCTTCGGCGCTGGCGAAACGGCGAGCCGAATCGACGCTCACATTCTTCATGGGTCTCAGGTCGATGGCGATACCGTCGTCGCAGATCGCGTTGCCGGAGACGTTGTGTCCTCCACCACGGACCGCCACGGCGAGATCCCTCTCGCGGGCAAAGTTGACCGCCGCCACGACGTCGGCCGTGCCCGCGCATTGCGCAATCAACCCCGGTCGCTTGTCAATCATCCCGTTCCAGATCTTGCGAGCTTCGTCGTAGTCAGGATCGTCGGGGCTGATGAGCCGGCCCTGAAACTTTCCGCCGAGATCGTCTGCCAGATTCGCGTCGCTCATACCCCACTCCTTGCTGTCGTCGGTGTTACCGCGAGGCTTCGAGGAAGCGTGGAGTATACCGAAGATCCTCGTGATCGATAAGCGAGGGTGCTTCGGCTCAGGTGGACGGCGGCTCTATAGCGTTGTCCGCACTCTCAGGACCGAACGTCAAGAACCCGCACGGACAGACATCGACACACTTTCCACAGTTGTGGCACTGGTCGATCGTCAGCTCAAAGTAGCCCCGCGGGCGCGTCTCACCCACCGGGGAGAAGCAGTCGTGCGCACAGAACATCCAGCAGTGCTCGCAACCAAAGCACTGGCCGCAGGACATACAGCGGTTGACCTCGTTCAACGCCTGCGACTCGGTCAGTCCCTGATGGACTTCGGCCTCACCTTCTTCGAGTCGCAGCGCGGCCGGAAGTGATGTTGTCTCAGCAGGCGGATTCGCCGGGTAGTACTCCGGTTTGACGGTCGTGACGCCGGGCAAGTCCGCGACGGATTCCGGTCTGATCCGGTGTCCACGCAATCTGGCATGGAGGTTCTGGGCCGCGAGCCTGGCGCGGCCGATCGCGGACCCGGCTGCGCCGAGGCCCGTGACGTCACCCGCTGCCAGCAGGCCGTCGTCGGCTTCTACAAAGTCGCCGGCGGGCCTGCATGCGCCGAGGTCTTCCCAGTCGGGTGTCTGGGAAACCGCGACGATCACGGCGTCCGTCCCAACCTCACGGATCGCCCCGGCGATCGGGTGCGGGCTGCACCGACCAGACTCGTCCGGATCTCCGAGTCGCATTGCTTGAGCGACGAGTGCCCGCAATCGATCGCCTTCCCGCTCGAATCTCAACACGCCGGTCAATTCCTCGATCTGCACACCCTCTACGATCGCTTCCTGCACCTCTTCTTTGCCGGCAGGCATCTCGGTGCGGGTTCTTCGATAGAGCAGCGTGACGGAAGCACCGGAGCGTCGCGCCACCCGCGCCGAGTCGATCGCCGTGTTACCGCCGCCGATCACGGCGACCCGGTGGCCAAGGTCGATCCGCTCGCCAAGGTTCGCGCGTCGTAGATACTCGGTGGCGACCCAGATTCCGGGACCGCGTTCGCCGGGCACGCCGAGTCGCAGGCCGCGTTGGGCACCGATCCCGAGGAAAACGACGTCGTGTGTCGATTCGATGCCCTCGAGCGAGCGGTCATGTCCGACGCGGGTCCCCAGTTGCAGCTCGACACCGAGATCGAGGATGCGCGCGATCTCCGCATCGAGCACCGTTCGGGGCAATCGGTACGCCGGCACGCCGTGGCGTAACATGCCGCCCGGAGACTCCGCGCCTTCATAAACGGTTACGTGGTAGCCGCGCCGCGCCATCTGGTAGGCGAAGGATAGGCCGGCGGGACCGGAACCCACGACCCCGATCGACTCCGGTTGGGATCTCGATTGGAGCCGCTCCAGTGGCAACTGTTGTTCGATGCCCCAGTCCCCGATGAAGCGCTCGAGTTTGTTGATCTGGACAGAGCCGTCCTTGTCCGAGCGGCTACATCCTGCCTCGCAGGGGTGCGGGCAGATTCGACCCAGCACGGCGGGGAACGGGTTGACGTCGACAACGGTCTGCCAGGCTTTCGTGTAGGCCTCCTCGACGGTCAGGCCATACCGCTCATGCTGCGCGATCATGGTGACCCACCCGCGGGGGTCCGCGCCCGCGATGCATCCGGCCTGACAGGGCGCTCGTTTGGGTTGCTGGGTTGGAGTTGTCGGCATCCGATTAGCCTCTTCGTTTGCCATGTTTCAATTCGGCATCGAGTAGGCGGATGCGGTGGGACAAGGTCTTCAGTAAGTTGAACGCCAGCGTCGGATCGCTCTGGATACGCTGCATCAAAGTCCTGCGATCGATCGTCAGGACCCTCGCCTCGCCATGAGCCCGGACCGTCGCCGATCGAACCTCGTGCTCGAAGATAGCCATTTCACCGAAGAAGTCTCCGGTCTTGAGTTGGGCCAGTCGCAGTTCCTGTCCTCCGCTCTCGTCAATCACGTCGACGCTGCCCGACTGGATGACGTACATGCAGGAGCCTTTCTCGCCCTGACTCACGATGGCCTCGCCGGCGGCGTAGACCCTACCCAGCGTGTTGGTGACCATCGTTTCTTCCTCGGACCGGTGAAGTGTCGTCGCGGGTGAAGAGGCTGCGTGCCAGATTCCACGACAACCCGGCGATGAACCGTGGATGGGACATGGTCATGAGGACCTCACGGTAGGATGCGCTACCGGTGAAGAGATCCCACAACGCTCGACTCATGAAACGCCTGGAACCGGGGTTCGCCTGTTCACCGGCAACCATGCTTCGGATCGCCCTGCGACAGAAGCGTCGCTTGCGCAGATGGGCGTTGACCCCGAAGACCAGTTGACCAACCCGATTGTCACGCGTAATCCCACGACACAACGGTCGGAAGTGCTTGTCGAAATCCGTGGCGGAGACACCCTGAAAGACCGCCGTTGCGGCCGCGGCCTTAGCCGTCCGGTAGGCCGCGCCAATGCCGTCCTTGTACAGTCGGGTCACGCCGGAATCACCGACGAAGACAACGCGATCGGCGTACGGGCGGTCGACGCCGCGAACGTTGATCATCGGCGAACAGTGACAGACGCGTATCGGTAGATCTGCCGCGGGAGGAAAACAGTTTCTTACCTCCGGCGTGCGGAGGAAACCATCGATGAGTTCGGCATCGATATCGTCGCCCAGCATGCAGAGAGTTACGATGTTGCCCTTGGGTATCAGTGCCGCGAACTCGATCCGCGGCGTGTCGAGAAGAAAGACGTGCATCGACGTTCCCAGGTATCGTTCCACCGTCGGGTGGTCGAGTTGGAACTCACAGATATACGTGGCCGCCGTGACGGGTCGACGGTAACCGATCGGTGCCTTCTGCAAGACTTTCAGCAGGCTGCTATTGACCCCGGTTGCAATGACGACGAGGTCGTAGTCGTCTCCCGTCCGGCCCGCGTGTTTCAATCGAGGCCTTGGACCGCTCCAGTCGATGTCGGTGACCAGGCGTCGGTCGACCCGGGCGCCGCGTTTGCGGGCCATGTCGAGGAGAAAACGATCGAAACTCTCGAGGTCCGGGTGCTCGGCATTGCGTGGCCCGTTTCCCCTGAAGACCGCCGCAATGCGTTGCTCGTTTAGCGGCGTCTCGATCCGCACCGAGCCGACGTCGGTATGAAGCATGTAGGAATCGATGCCGCGTTGGATCACGCCCTCGGGCAGGTTGATTCCCTCGGTCGCGAGTAGCTGGACCAGCGACTCCGAGACGATTCCGCCGCAGTGGTTGCATCCCTCGGGACCGCAATGCTCGAAGCTGCGTGGTTCGAAGATGTCAACGGCAAGCTTCAGGCCTACCAACTCGGCCATCTTGAGCGCGAAGTGAGTGAAGAGGCTCCCACTCGGGCCGCCTCCAATGACCGCCACTCGCGATCCGTCGTTCAGTTCCAGCCTGTGACGTTGATCTCCCGCTCGAGGATCGAGGCTCGCCGCAAAGTCGTAACTGTTGCTGCTGCCGACCCCCATCCAGTCTCCTTGGAGGCTTATCGGTAGAGTCTGCGCTATTCGAGTCTGTCGCGCGATTACCATCCAGTTTACGAAGCTGGCGGCGTCCTGAGAACCTGGGGATTACCCTTATATGCAGGAAAGTGCCAATTCACGCACTAATCTCGGCCGGTACGGCGTCCTAGTCGGCCTGGAAGCCTGCGGGTTTGTGGGCGCCGTCGCAGAACGGTTTGTTCTTTGACGCGCCACAACGGCAAAGGGCTGCCTTGGTACCGCGCCAACCCACCCGGCCGCTCGCGTTGCGAAGGACGAAGTTGCCGGTGACCAGTAGGGGTCCATTCGGAGCCCGTTTGATCTCCAGCGGCCCACCTGTGGATTCCAGCGTGGCGTCCCCGCTGTCGCCCAGGGCGCCGCGATCACGGAAGCCCGCGTCCTCGTGGGTGTTGTCGCAGAACGGCTTGTTCTTCGAATCTCCGCAGCGACAGAGCGCCGCGCGGGTGTTAACGCCGGGCATGTCGTCAGCGGCTCCGTCGATCTTCAGGTCGCCCTCGATGTAGAGCGGCCCGTTGTTGGCAAGGGTCACGGAGTTCTCAGGAGGGGTATTCTCCTCCGCGCCGCCGTCCTTGCGTTCGTAGGTCAAGGCCCCGGTCGGGCAGCGTCTCGTGACTTCCGCGACGTAGTCGGGCTCGCCCAGATCGGGCTGCCCCCAGGGGTCGCGTCCGCTGGCGAACAACTCGCCCTTGGCCCGTGTGCACTCACCGACGTGGATACACAGGCGTCCGTCCCAGGAGACGTCCAGCTTCTCGCCCTCGAACTTATAGACTTTCTTATCCGACATCGCGCCTCCAGACGGGTAATTACGCCCGAAGGGCGATTGTCGCACACCCACTGTCTTGCTCGACTGAAATAAGGTCGCCCTAGTTACAGGCGTTTGGGTTTGTGACGCGGTAGTACCAGGTTTGGCCGTCATTCAGCGCCCCCGGATCATCGAACGTGAGAGTTGAAGGCGAGCCGACGACCACGAACCCGGCGGCGGCAGAGGCGGAGCGTTCCACGACATAGCCCGTTGCGCCCGGGACGGCAGCCCAACTCAAACCCACGTCCGCCTCCGCTGGATCGACGCTCAGCGTGTCGCCGACGTTGCCCGAGCCCGCGCCACCTGTCGCGTCCATCGTTGCGACCTCGACCGCGTTGCCATCGATCGCGCCGCCGTTGGCCGGGCCGGTCGAGCAGGTCTCGTCGTTCTCGGCGCGGACGACGTAGTAGACCGGCGTGTCCGCCGGTGCACCGGTGTCGGTCCATGTGGTTCCCGCGACGCCTGAAGCGACGAGGTTGGCGCCGGAAGGGGTGAACCCCTGTGTCAGTCCGCGATAGACGGCATACGTTCCGGTCCCACCGGTGCCCCACGCAGGAGCGGCGGACCAGGTGAGGTCGATCCCGCTGTCGCAGGGGTCGCTATCCAGGGCCGAGACGAGGCCGGCAAACGTCGGTGTCCCCGCGCAACCGCCGCAGGCACCGAACTGTGAAACGCTGGTGTCGCGCAGGACGAGCCGATCAACGTTCCAACCGGATGCGGTGGCGAAGCGCGCGTTTTGCAGGAACCGGATCTGCAGCGTGGGATTGCCCGCGGCCCATGCCGAGATGTCGTAACTGGCCTCCGTCCACGCGACGTCGCTGTGGCCGTTGGTGTCGGACCAGACGGTGAACCAGCTTCCGCCCGAGTCCTTGACGTACAGATAAGCCCAGCTGACCGAGGCCGAGTTGAGCCAGCGGTCGAATCGCAGTTCGACATCGGTCCAGGCCGAGGCGTCGATGACCGGGCTGGTTGCTGAGCGGGTCGTGTTGAACTCGTAGTCGCCCGAGTTGGCCCCCTGGCCGCTGAGGTCTTGACCGAGGACCTGCATGCCCTCGACCGCGACCGTGGGATCTCCCGGTGAGCCCAGTCCCTGGGGAGGGCCGATCTCCCAGTCTCCCTCAAGCGTCCAGCCAAGATCCGTCTCGAAGCCGTCCTCATACAACGCGCCCTGAATCGTGGCGCCGTTGAATTCGAACGGCGAGCCGGAGGCATCGGCGACGCTGGCGTTGCCGACGACGTCCGTGGAACTGATGCGGAAATAGACGCGACCGCACTCCGCGAAGGGCCCGATCGATACGCTGTGAGTCGTCTGCACGAACGGGGATGAAGCCACGTTCCCCAGCGCAGGCGAAAGCCCCCACTCGACGTGACCGCTGGAATCCTCGAAGGCCGTCCACTCGATCGTCGCCGTGGATTCCGTGATGTCCTTCACCTGCACGGACAGAAACTGCGGGCCGGCACAGTCCCCGAAGGCCGTAGCCTGCTGCGTCACGTTGACGCCGCCCACGCCGTCGTCGAGATCGACGTACTCGGCGGTGATGGTGTCCGCGTGGACGATCGACATCAGCCCGTCCGCAGCAGGTGCCGCGGTAGTGACGGGGATCGAGCCGACATAGCTGGCCGAAGCCGGCGGTGTCTCCGTCAGCACGACGTTTTCGGGGGTCGACTCAGTACCCGAACTCACCGCGACGGAGATGGTCGAGGACGGGTGATTGATGTCGGTGACCTCGAGTCCGATGGATCCATCGCAGGCGTAACCGGCTTGATCGAAACGCACCTTGCCGGCGAGTTGCTGCGGGGCCGCCTGCAGGCAGTTGGATACCGGGCTCTCGCAGACGGGGTTCGATCCGATCGCCTGCACGCGATAGTACGCGGTCAGACCGTTGGCCAGACCCTGGTCGAGGTACGAGGTGCCCGACACCTCGGCCAGTGGAAGCTGTGCGCGATTGCAACCGATCTCGTTGCGATAGACACGATAGTTCGCCGCGTTCGTGACGGCGCCCCACTGAACGTCCAGCTCGTTGGTGCCCGCAGTAAATGTCGCAACCGGTGCTGCGAGGGATGGGCACGACGACGTGTTCTGGTTCTCGGGATCCCCGGAGGCTCCGCAGGCGATGTCGTGACGGTCGAAGGCGGCGAAGATCGCCGCAGCGTGGGGCGTGCCGTTGGTCAGGTTGCCGTCGTCGTCGTCGAACAAACGCATCTGGTGATACCAGGTGCCCGCCGAGCAGCTGTCCGAGTTTGGCATCGTGCAGTTGTACGCATCCCCCCCGGAGCCGACCCGCGACTGATACCAGAGCCGTTCGGTCAGTTGCCAGGCGGTGTCCACGTCGATACCCATCGCAGGCAGGTCCCGCGTCGCCAGGTCATAGATCGCCTCGGAAGAGACGTGACTCTCGCAGTGGGTTTCCTTCCCGCAGGGGCCGCCGCCATTGGGGCAGAACGTCGTCAGAAATCCCGTCGGCGTCGCCGGCGTGTGGCTGGCGCGGGCATCCCAGTCCATTTCGCGAAGCCCCGTACAGGTCAGGCAGGTGTCGCCATAGCCTGTGCAGTTGTCGAAGCGATTGAACCCCCGGGCGATACACGACTGGCGTCCCTCGATGATGGCGACGATATCAGCGTAGCCCTCGCCGGGGTTGTCCGAACCACCCCCGTCGTTGTGATCCATCCCGTGGCCCCACTCGTGGGTGATGAGGCCTTGCTGCTGTCCGGTGTTGCCGCAGGTCGGCCCGGCACCATTCAGCGTGATCGAACCGCTCCAACTTGCGTTGCAGCTTCCACCGGCGTTAGTGCGGACCAGCACGTTGCTGTCGTCCAGCCACGTGTTCGGGCCAAGCCAGAAGCGCGCCTTCCGGTTGATCATGTTGAGGTGGTAGTAGGACGTCCGCGCGGCGTCGCTATTCCCCGCCGACGCTCCCGGAGCCACTGCGCAGTTCTCGCCCACATCGACACCAAGATCCAGTTCCGTGCCGCAGGTGGCGGTCTCGGAGATCGGTCCGCACTGGTCGTCGATCGTGAAGTACTTACCGGCAAGCGTGGTTTCGATCGTTCCGGGCCCCACACACTCATAGAGTCCGTGTTGGTTGGCGTATTCGGCAACGCCACCGTCCTGGCTGAAGTCGACATAGGGCATCGGGAAATCGGGCTCGGGACAGCCCTGATCCATGCACAGCCCATCGTCGGTGAAGGGGTTCACGTGACCCTTGATGCGGTCGTAATGGGTGGCATCCCAGAACGCCACGATCTCGCCGGTATGCGCGTCGACCTCTCCGGTCCAGGTCGCGACGCCGAACAGATCGGTGAACGCGAAGCGCCAGACCAGCCGGTGGTCGATCCCATGCCCACGCTCGCCGCTCCAGGGTTTGCCCTTGGCAGAGGGGTCCGCGTCGACCGGGATCAACACGAGCTGGGGATCTGCTACGTCCCGAACGCCGTCCTCTTCATGGGGCCGTACGTACGCATCTAGTTTGACGCGCGCCTCGTCCACATTTAGCGAGGGCTTCGCCGAGATGCGCACGGGAGACCAAAGCCGAGAACCAAGAGCGACAAGCCGCCCCTGCGAGATATGGAGTTCGAAACGCGCGCCGTCGACGGAGACTCCATCGACGCGTTGCTCGAACCGCAATTGGATCGTGTTCGGGCCACGGTGTCCCGACGTGGCGGGGTCGAGGAAGACATGCTCCTGTCCGGGCCCGTCGGCGAACGCGCCTTCTGCAAGCAATTCCCTGGCGCGCAGTTCGTGGTCATCGAGGCTCGTCGAATTCGGCCAGACCCGATCGCGCGCCAGCGCCAGGGTGGGGAGCGAGGTCCGCTCGTCGATCCAGGCGCTCCACGGCCGACCGTCTTTCTTGACCAGAGACCAGGACTCCCGCAGCGGATCTGCGGCCGGTAGCTCGTCCAGACCGATCGGCTGGATGGCGATCCTTCCGCCCGATCGCTGTCGTTCCAGGTGATCGTAGAGGCCAGGACTCTGCTCACGGACGGCGGCACTCGTGGCCAGAGCCGAGACGAGTAGCAGGGCGACGAAGAGACGTGGATACATCGTGCCTGTCTTGTATGGGAAATCGCGTGCCAGCGGTATCAGGAAATCCCTTACATCGGCAGGTTTACCGGCTTCAGTCAGCGTGAATCGGCGAAAGCGAGGACTCGTTGGCCTCACTCGGCGCTTTCATTTCCGCAAGCGTCAGCGGCGACCACGTGGTAGTAGGCGATGCCGTTGCCGAGTAGCGCTCCGCTGTCCTCGTACAAGGGTGCCGGGGGTGAGCCGATCGTCGTCGAGCCGGAGTTGGGTGTCGTCGATCGGTAGACGCGATAGCTCGCAGCGCCTGCCGCCGCGGCCCACTCGAGCCGCACGTGAACGTCGTTCAGCGAATCGAGATGCAACGTATTGCCGACATTCGCCGACGAGGGCTGCGACGTCTCGTTGATCGCCGAGACCTCGATCGAGTTCCCGTCGACGAGCCCGCCGTTATCGGGTCCTGAGCCACAGCTTTCATCGTTCTCGGCACGTACCACGTAGTAGAGCGGCACGTCCGGCGGCGGACTCGGGTCGGTCCACGACGAGCCGGCGATGCCGGCGGCGACGAGGTTGGCTGGGCCGGGCGTGAACCCGGACGACACATCGCGGTAGATCGCATAGCTTCCATCCAGGCCCGTTCCCCAAGCGGGTGCTTCGGACCAGGTCACGGTCATGCCGGAATCTGCGCAGGGATCGTCGTCGATGGCCCCCACCGCTCCCGCAAACGTGGGCGCACCGGAGCAGGCGACACAGCTGTCCCACGTCGGGAGCGACCCGTCACGCACGAATAACCGGTCGACGTTCCAACCCGCGGCGCTGCGGAAGCGCGAGAACTGCAGGAATCGTACCTGGAATGCGGCGTTGCCTGCCGCATGCGTACTGATGTCGAATACCTGTTCCGACCAGGAGGTGTCGGAGGCGGAGGTTGTACTCCAGACGGTCTGCCACGAGCCGCCGCCATCACGCACGTCGACACTGCTCGTCGCGGTGTTCTCGACATTGAGCCAGCGATCGAAACGCAACTCGATTGCACTGAGTGAGGAGAGGTCCAGAACAGGACTGATCGCGGACCGCGTGCGAATGAGTTCGTAATCGCCGGGTGCCGCACCCTGGCCCGACAGGTCGTGTCCAAGTACCTGTGTGCCCTCGAGGGCGGTAGCCGGGTCGCCCGGTGCGGTGCCGAGCCCCTGGGGGGCACCGATCTCCCACTCGCCTTCGAGTGTCCAGCCGAGATCGCTCTCGAATCCGTCGGCGTGCACGATGCCATTCAGCGTGAAGGCATCGAACGCGAACGGTTGCCCGCCGGCATCGACGACCGACGAATTGCCCGCGGCGTCGGTTGTGTGAACACGGAAGAAGACGCGGCCACACGCCGGGAACGTTCCGATCGAGACGGCATGGATCGTGGCCGGAGCGCCGGCGGCGGCGATGTTGCCGAGTGCCGGCGAAGGTCCCCACTCGATGTGACCGGTCGTTTCAGTCGCGGACGTCCACTCGATGACCGCGTCCTTGTCGGTGATGTCCCGCACCTCGACCTGGATCCCTTGCGGTCCGACGCAGTCGGCGACGGACGTGTCGAAGGCTGTCACCGGTCTGCCGGTGCCGTCGTCGTCGTCCCGATAGGCCACGGTCAGTAGATCGCCGTCTTTGACCTGCAAGACACCGTCCGCAGATACGGCGGGTGCCGGGGCCGTGGGCATCGAGGCGCTGAAGATCGAGCTGTTCGGTGCGGTCTCGGTCAGCACGATGCTCTCCGGATTCGGTTCCGAGGTCGACGTCAACGACACGACCACCGTGTCGATAGCCGCGATGTCCAGGTTGAGGTCCTGGTCGCCGACGGTCACCGGCAGGCTTGCCGAGCAGCCGACTGTCGGGACATCGAACGAGACGCGGCCCTGGTGGCAGGGCTGCAATCCTGCGCCGAAGTCGCCCAGCGTTTCGAAGTGGAAGTACGCGCCGCCATTATCGTCCAGACCCTGGTTGCCTGCAGGGTCCGTGCTGCCGACCGAATAGTAGTAGACGGTGCACTGCGACAGCCCCTCGAGGTCGATGGAGTGATCCAGCACGTTGACGGCGTCGCCCTTAGTGGTGGCGGGAGGCGTCACCGGGTCGTAGGTCACGAGCGAGGTCGACGGCTGGTCGACGGTCCACGACACCGTCGCCTCATCTCCGGTGATGCCTTCGGCGCTCACACCAAATATCGTCGGCGGCACGCAGTCCATCATCGCCGTATGGGACTGCACCACATTCATGCCGCCCATCCCGTCATCGAGATCGACGTATTGCACCAGGATCGAATCGCCGTCAGTGACCTGCAACGTGCCGTCGGGGAGCGGGGCTTGTGTGGAGCTCGGAATCATCCCACGAAACAGACCCGAGCCGGGGTTGGATTCGATCAGCACGACGTTCTCGCCGCCGGGCTCGGTGTCGCTGGAGGCGGTCACGGACACGTTGCCTGTGCCGGCGAGGTCGATGTCGATCAGAACGATCTCGAGAGTAACGCCGCACGCTTGCTCGTCGGCGGCGAAGCGCACCACGCCGCTGGACGTCGTGGCCAGCGAGACCGCCTGGAAGGCATTGAGTCGCCCGTGTCCGGTCTTGATATCAAAGCCTGTTTCCTCGACGTCGTCGGCCGACTCGGTGAGGACCGTTCGCACATCGGTTGCGGTCAAGTTCGGGTTAAGCCCGCGAACCAGTGCGGCCACCGCCGCGACGTGGGGCGAGGAGAAGGACGTCCCGCTACCGGTCGAGTAGCTGTTGTTGAGTTGTGTCGAGCGAATGTTCTCGCCGGGGGCGGCGATTTCGATCTCCGGTCCGAAGTTCGAGAAGCCGCTCTTCTCATCGTCGTTGTCGGTAGAGGCGACGGCCATGACCAATGGATGACGGGCGGGATAGGTCACCACGGAGTTGTCGTTGCCCGCGGAACAGTCGATGAAGACGTCTTTCGTGTGATAGGCGTAGTCGAACGCGTCATTGATCGCCTGGGTTTCGGCCGTGGTCAGCGCGAACGTAATAACGTGCGCACCGTTGTCGGCGGCATACAGCACGGCCTCGTCGACGACGTCGCCGTTCTCGGCATCGTCCCCGACGCCAAGTGCCATACCAAGGACGCCGGGGTTGCCGCCGATGCCCCCTGCCAGCCCGGCGATGCCGATCCCGTTGTCGCCGACGGCGTTGATGATCCCGGTCACGTGAGTGCCATGGTAGAAGACCGGCCGGGGCTCGTTGTCCATGTTGTGGAAATCCCAGCCTTCCCAGTCGTCGATGTAGCCGTTCAGATCGTCGTCGATCCCGTTATCCGGAATTTCGTCGTCGTTGTGCCAGACATTGGCCGCAAGATCCTCGTGGTCGATATCAGTCCCCGAGTCGAGCACCGCGACCACGATCGACGGATCGCCTGCAGTCATGTCCCAGGCGAGTTCGGCATCGACATCGGCGCCAGGCGTGCCGTTGTTCAGGCCCGTGTTGTTCAGCGACCACTGATCCGGGTACTGCGGGTCGTTGGGGACGGCATGAAACGTACCGTAGGTGCCGACCTCGGCGTAGCGGACCAGCCGGGTTCGTTCGATCAGCTCACACAACTCCGGCTGATCGACGCCCGCGGGCAAGGCAAGGCGCAACACGCCAAGACGGTTTGGCGGGGACGGACGGAGGCGTGTGAGAACCTGGAATTCAGCGGGGGAGTCCGCCATCGCGCGATCGACGACCTGTTGCCACGACTCGATGCCGTCGGCCAACCGCACCGTGACGCGCTCGGGAATCACGGCGAAGTACTTTCCCCCATCCTCCTGATAGAGATCACCGTCGATACGTACCAGTGTTTGCGGCGAGTTCGGATTCCAGGCGCGCACATCCTCGGCGCGGTGCCGATTGGTCTCGACGGGAAGAATCTTCGCTTGTTGGGCGTAGGCCACGACCGTGAAGGCGCAAACGACGGCCATCAGACCGGGGATGCGGGCTAGAACCTCTCTCATCGGCTAAGGGCCCTCGTTCCCGCAGGCATCCGCCGCCACAACCAGGTAGTACCAGTCGGAGCTGTCCGGAAGCGTCCAGCTGTCTTCGTACTCTGCTCCCGGGACCGATGCGACCTGGCGGAAATCGTCGCCGGGTGCGTTCGATCGATAGACGTGGTGCACCGCGGCATTCGGCCCGGCTTGCCAGGAGAGCAACGCATGGATTCGGTTGCCGGTGTCCAGGCGAAGGCTGTCTCCGACCGGACCCGCGAGGGTCTGACCGGTCTCGTTTGTCCCGACGACGCGTACCAGGTTGTCATCCAGCGTGCCGCCGTTGTTCGGTCCCGCCGAACAGGTCTCGTCGCTTTCCGCCCGCACGATGTAATGGAGCGGGACGTCGGCCGACGGCGCGGGATCGGTCCAACTCGTCCCCGGTATCCCAGAGGCGATCAGATTGCCCGGACCCGGAGTAAAGTCGTCCACCGTGCTGCGGTAGACCGCGTAGGTTCCCGAACTGCCCGTTCCCCACGCCGGAGCCGGCCGCCATGACAGCGTGATCCCCGAGTCCGCACAGCGATCGTCGTCCGTCGCCCCTTCAACACCCCCGAACGCCGGGGCGCCACCGCAGTCCACGCAACCCTCGAACGGCAACTGTGTCGAGTCCCGCAGGATCATCTGGTCGATGTTCCAGCCGGCGGCGAACGACGAGGCGATGACCGCCTGATTGCGGAGCCGCACCTGAAAGTCCGGGTTCCCGGCGGCGAGTGTCGTGACATCCAGCGACTGGAAGTTCCAGTCGGACTCGGTCAGCCCACCGGTGGTCGGGCAGGTCCAGACGTTGACCCACGAGCCGCCGTTCCACGCCTGGACTTGACACAACGTCCCGGTGAGGATGTTGAGCCAGCGGTGGAACTGCAGTTCGACGCTGCTCACGGCCGACAGGTCGTAGACCGGGCTGGTTGCCGTGGTCGTGGCCTGCGGCTCGTAGTCGCCGGGATGTGCGCCCAGCCCGCTGAGGTCATGGCCGAGGACCCCGCTACCCGCGAAGGCGACCGACGGATCGCCCGGTGCGCTTCCCAGCCCCTGCGGTGCGCCGATTTCCCATTCCGATCCCAGCGACCATCCGGCATCGGACTCGAAGTTGTCCCGGTAGACGACCCCACCGACCGTGCCCGCGTTGAACGCAAACGGCACGCCGTCGAGATCGATCGTGCTCATGTAACCCAGCTCGTCGGTGGATGCAATGCGAAAGTAGATTCTGCCGCACTCTGCGAATGTTCCGATCGTCTGCGCGTGATCGGTCCGGAGGCTGGGGCTCGGCATGATGTTGCCGAGCGCGGGGGTTGGGCCCCACTCAACGACACCGGTCGTGGGCTCGGAAGTGGTCCAGACGATCGTTGCTTCCTTATCGGTGATCCCGGTCACCATCACGGTCGGATGCTCGGGTCCGTTGCAGTCGACGGATACGAAGTCGACCGCGAGGTTCGAAAGACCGCCCCCCGCGTCCATATCGGTGTAAGTCGCCGTGATCGTGCCGCCATGCATGACCTGCACGAGTCCGTCGCTGCTGACGGCCATTCCCTCCTGTGTCGCCACGGAGCCCTCGAACCGCCCGGTGTCCGGTCCCGTTTCGGTCAAGATCACCGGCTCGGCGATTGATTCGGTGGACGAACTGACGCCGACGATCACCGTCTCGGCCGTGGCCGGATCGCCGTTCAATCCCGGGTCGGCGACGATCAGCGGGATCGCCACACCGCAGGCGGCCTCCGGGACGTCAATCGTCACCCGGCCTTCGTTGCAGGGTTCAGCTCCCGAGCCGGTGTCGATCAACGTCTCGAAAGAGAAGTAGGTTCCGTTGCGGTCGTCGACGATCGTGTTACCGGCCGGGTCGGTGCTCTCGACTTCGTAGAAATAGGTCGTACAGGACTCGAGCCCGGTGACCCAGACCGAGGAATCCTGCGAGATCCCGGCGCCCTGCACCATTGTGGTGGGCGGCACGCTCGTACCGAATCGCACCTTCGAGACCGCCGGCTTGTCGGTGGTCCACTCGATGCGCGCGTCGAAGTCGGACACATCATCCTCGTGCACCTGTGAGATCAGCGGCCCAACGCAGTCGGCCGTCGCGGCGACCTGTTGCATGACGTTCACTCCGCCCTCGCCGTCATCCAGATCGACGTAATTCGCCACGATCGAATCGTCGTGGTTGACGGACAGCAGCCCATCGGCGCCGACAGGAGCGAGCGTGGTCGGAATCGTCCCGATGTAACGCGCTGATCCAACGGAGGTTTCGGACAGAACGACGGTTTCCGGGCTGCCCTCGGTGTCGGATTGGACGGACACGCTGAGGGTCGCTGATGGATGATTGAGGTCGGTGACCTCGAGTGTGACCAGGTGGTTGCAAGCATAGGTCGATCGGTCAAGCGATAGCCGGCCCGCGAGCCGTTGCGCCTCCGCTTCGATGCAATCGGACACGGGTCCCTCGCAGGCGGGGTTCGATCCGACAGCCTGGACGCGGTAGAAGACAGGGAAGCCATTGGCCGGCTCGGTGTCGAGATAGCTCGTGGAGCCCGAACCCACCTCGGCGATCGGGTACTGGCCACGATGGCAGCCATTCTCGTTGCGATACACGCGGTAGAAATCCGCGCTACCGACGGCGTTCCAGTCGAGCTGGATGGCGTTGGTTTGTGCCGTGAAGGTCAGATCGGGGTCACCGATCGACGGGCAGGAAGTCGTGTTCTGATTCTCGGCGTCCCCGGCCAGACCGCAGGCGATATCGTGACGATCGAACGCGGCGAAGATCGCGGCGGCATGCGGCGTCCCGTTGGTCAGGTCGCCGTCGTCGTCGTCCTGGACGCGCAATTGGTGATACCAGCTGCCGACGCCACAACTGTCCGAAGACGGTAGCGCGCAGTTGAAGATGTCGCCGCTCGATCCCGGACGGGATTGGTACCAGAGCCGCTCTGCCAACTGCCAGGCGGTTTCGGGATCGATTCCCATCGCCGGAAGGTCGCGGGTCGCCAGGTCGAATACCGACTCTGCCGGCACGAAGCTCTCGCAGTGCGTCTGCCCCCCGCAGGGACCGCCTCCACTCGGGCAAAGGGCGCCCACAAACCCCGAGGGGGTCGCCGGCGTGTGCAGGACCCGTGCATCCCAATCCTGATCGCGGACGCCCGTGCACGTCAGACAGGTGTCGCCGAAGTTCGGGCAGGTCTCGGTCTGACGGAATCCCGGCCCGATGCAAGAGTCCCTGGACTCGAACATCGCGACGACATCGGCGTAGGCCTCGCTGGAGTTGTCGAAGTCGCCGCCGTCGTTCTCATCGAATCCGTGGCCCCACTCGTGCGCCACGACCGCCTGAATCTGGGCCGTGTTTCCACAGCCACCCGCGGCGTTGAACATGCTGATCGAGTTGTTGGCCCAGCCCGCGTTGCAGGAGCCGCCGGTGTTGGTCTTGCACTCCACCTGGGTCGAGTCCAGCCAGGAGTTGCCGTTGACCCAGAAGCGTCCCTTGCGATTGACCAGGTTCAGCGCGTAGTAAGCCGATCGCGCCCCGTCGGTATTCCCCGGCGACGCACCCGTCGCGACGGCACAGTTGGTGTCGTCGGCGACACCCAGGTCGAGCTCATCGTCGCATGTCGTCGTGGCCGAAACGACGCCGCAGGAATCGACGATCTTGAAGTGGGGACCATCGAGGGTCGTTTCAATGATCGACCCGGGTGTCGTACAACTGTAGTGGCCGAAATAGTCCGCGTACTGAACCGCGCCGCCGTTCTCGCTGTAATCCGCGTACGGCATCGGGTAGTCCGGCTCGGGGCAGCCCTGATCGATGCAGATCCCGTTGTCGCTGTTCGGGTTGATATGACCCTTGATGCGCTCGTATCGGGTGTCGTCATAGAAAGCGACGATCTCACCGGTGTGGGCATCCACTTCCCCGGTCCAGGTCGCAATGCCGATGGAGTCATTGAAGCGCAGGCGCCAGACCAGCCGGTGCGCCAGGCCTGCTCCACGGGCGCCTTTCCAGCGAGCGGCGTCCTCGGGGTCTGCGTCAATCGGCAGGATCAGGAGTTCAGGCGTAGCGGTCTCGACGATACCGTCGTCGGCCGACGGGCGGACGTACCGGATCAGTCGCGTTCGCGCCCGGTCCGCGTCGAGAAGCGGTCGCGCGTCGATATGAACCGTGGCCCAGCGTTCGGCGCCGAACGCGACGAGTTGCCCGCGGGCGACGTGAAAATCGATCCTGGCGCCCTCAACCGGAACGCCATCCACGATCTGAGCGAAACGAATCAGCGAAACATCGCCGGCGAGCGATCCGGATCCCACTCGATCGAAAACCGCCTGTTCACCCCAGTCGCCGAGGATCGCGCTGTTCTTCTCCATAAATGATGCGCCGAGGACGACGAGGCGATCCAGGTCGGCTCTCTCGTGCGCAGGGTGCCACTGCAGATCGGATACCAGGGCCAGCGTGGGCATCGATGTCCGTTCGTCGATCCAGACTCGCCACGCTCCGCCATGCTCTTCGGCCGCGCGTCCCCACTCCAGACGCAACGGGTCCTGGGCTTCCAGCGACGCAAGCCGCTTGCCTTCCGTGGCGACGACCCCGCCCTCGCGAGTCTTGGTCAGATGGCCGAACCGGCTAAGGTCCACGTCGTCGTAGTCGACAGCGATCAGCACCGGCGTAAGGAGCAGCGCCGCGGCGACGATTCCGATGGTTCGATGAGGCGTCACGTCCGTCGTAGTTCTACCCTGATGCGCTTCGGGGCGCAGTCGGGATTTTCCTTACAGAGGGTTCTTTTCCCCCGGAGTTGGCAGTTGTAGGGTTTCTTTCCTCTCCGGGTAGGGTCTCGCCGGATGGTGCGTCCGGCGGCTCCGTCGTAAAAAAAGAGGGTCTCTCAACCTGGGTGTGTTCAGGCCGCCACCGGTCTGCGTGGAAGGCAACCGATGACACAGAAGCGCCTTTGCTGGCTGATCGCGTTCTCCTTGCTGCTGGGACAGCCGTTGCTGGCGAGCGAAGCCGGAGGCACGGTTTCCTCGTGCGCCGCCGCGCCCGCTAGGGAATCCCGGACGTCCTACCCTCCGCTGGAAAGGATCGCCCTCGACGACCCACTGGAGAGCATTCTGGCCGATCCCGGTCGGGTCGCCACGATGGGGAACGAACCGTCGAGCGACGTCCGACAAGAGGGGGACGTCGATTCGACCGGCCGCTGGTTGCCGGGCTATCGCCCCAACACGATCCAGGCGTGGCGCGAGTTCGAAGCATGGAAGGCCGAACAGCGGCGGATTCATGCCGAACGTGGGTCGATGGTTCCCGCGGCGCTCCCGGGAGCGACCGGAGGTGTCGGCACGGCTCCGACTAGCGGACGGGTTCCCGAAGACGACGACGCCCCGACGGCGGTCCGTCGTGCACGACGCTCCGACGTCACAAGTGTGGATCTACGAGGCCTACCGAGTGCCGCCGGCCATCCGGACGTCAGGCACACCGACGAGCGTGTCAAGTCCGCAGACCCGCGGACCGGGCTACCGTGGGACGTCTACATCCGCCTCAAGGAGGACGCAGCGATCGCTCCCGAGACCGCGGGCGTCCAGGCCGCCGACAGCGCGGCCAGTCGCGCGCCGGGTTTCCTTCAGAATTCGTTCGAGGCCATCCCCGGTGCCGGGTCGGTGCCTCCGGACCCGATCATGACTGCCGGTGCGAGTCACCTGGTGGCGCTTGTGAACCAACGCTACCGGGTGTGGGACAAGAACGGGACCCCGCTGATCAACGAGATCGCGCTTGCCGATTTCTTCGCCCGCGTGCCTGACTGCGACGCTCCGTTCGACGTATTCGTCGATTACGACGAGGAAAACGACCGCTACGTGATGGGTGGCATGAACATCGTCGGTGCAGCGACATACCTGTGTGTGGCTGCCACGGCGTCGCACGACCCCGCGACGATCTGGAATGCCTATTCCTTCCGTGCCGACGAGATGTTGCCGGGTACCGGTATCGACTACCCGCACATGGCCATCGGGCTGGATGCCGTCTACATCGGCGGAAACATGTTCGACGACGGCACGGGCGCGTTCGACAGTTCCCGTGTGTTCGCGGTGGACAAGACCGCGATGTATGACGGGGACCCGATCCAGATCGCGGAGTTCGGTGTGGGGGCCTATCGCACGCCGCAGCCGGCCCGGATTCGCGGGTTTCATACGGGCCAGTGGCCCGCAGCGGGGACACCGCATCCGATCCTCGCCGCGCAGGACGGATCCGGCTCGGTGCGCGTTTACCGTTGGACCGACCCCTTCGTGAGTAACCCGGTCGTGTACGGCGACGTCAACACCACGTATCTCGGCATGCCGCCGAATGCGCCGGAGTCCGGCGATACCCTCGCAAGTACCAACTTCAACGACACATCAGGCGGCCAGTTGCTGGATGCCGAGTATCGGGACGGTTCGCTGTGGTCCACCCGCGCCGTGATGTGCAACGTTGGTGGCGGCGACGCCGAGTCGTGTGTCGACTGGCTCCAGATCGACGTCAGCGGTCCCGCACCGGTTCTGCTGGACCAGCAGGCGGGCGGCGGTTTCGGTTCGGCGGATGAATTCCGCTACTACCCCGATCTGGCCGTCGACCGAAACGGGAACATGGCCATCGCCTACACCAAATCCGGATTCTCCTCGTTCACCGAGATCTGGGCCACGGGTCGCGAAGCCGGGGATCCGGCGGGAACGCTGCAGAGCGAGGTGCTTCAGGTCGCTGGATCCGGCAACTATACCGACGGAGTCGGATGCGCGGGGACCTGCGATCGCTGGGGCGATTACACCGGGATGGCCACGGACCCGGACGGTTGCCGGTTCTGGTACATCGGCGAGTACTCCGACGGTGGAGCCGCCGCATGGAAGACGCACATCGGAAGCTACAAGTTCGATAGCTGCAGTATCGATTCGGCGATTCAGAGCGGGAAGGGCACGTATGCCTGCCGCGACACGATGGAGGTCGTTGTCCGCGACGGAATCCCGATCGACGCGGCGACGGCTGCGGCCCAGACGATCATCACCAGCTCGACCGATTCCGAGACGATCCCGGCCGAGAGTTGGATCGGCAGCGAATGCACGGTCGGGATGTGCGTGACGTGGACCGCCTCCCTGGCACTGGACACGCTCCCCGGATCGGTGGGGGACGGGACGCTCCAGGTCGCCAACGCGGAGACCGTCACGATCGACTACACCGACCCCCACGGTGGCCATGCCGACCAGAGCCGCGAGGTCACGACGACCTGTCAGACCGGATTCGAGGGCGGAGGCTACGTTATCCTCGGTGGCTGCGAAGGTGGCGAGGGTGGCGAGGCCTACCGTGACTACATCGACGCCGGAGAGTACGTGCAGTACGTGTACGGCGTCTTCAACCCACACTCGGCGCCGGACTACACCGACGTCGAGGCGACGCTGACGATCAGCGGTCCGCTGTCCGGACACATCACGATCGGGAACCCCACCGTTAACCTCGGTGCGCTGGCACCAGGGCAGTTGGCGGGCGCGGTGTTCGACATCTACGTGGACCCCGCCGCCGTTTCGTTCGGCCTGTCGCAGAACGACTTCATCTTGACGCTCTCCTCGGTCGCCGATGGATTTGACGTCCCGCAGGTCCTGACGCAGACGCAGGTGCTGCAGGCCGACGACAACGTCGTGGCCGAGAGTATCTGTTTCAACGGGGAATCCGACGAGGGGTTCCAGAGCAGTACCTACGTCGAGAGCTATATCTGCACGAGTCCTCCATGCGGAGCCGGTGGGGTCACCGTCAATTCCGTCGCAGCTCCCTGGGCGCGGGGCGAGGGATGTGGCAGCGAGACCCGGGACGATTACCCGGAGATGACCTGCGACGTTAACGGCACGTTTGCTTACACGTTAAACGACTCCAGCGTCTCCTGCGGCCAATTCGCGCAGGACTTCACCTCGTTCACCAGCGACGTCCTGTACTCGCCGATCATGACCCCCGCGAACACCGGCAATGCGCCCAACGGGCATCCCTGGTTCTATTCCTGGCAGTTCGCGGAGTGGTTCTTCCGCGCCGACGTCTCGTTCACCGGCGATCCGACACAGCCGGGGATCGCCGCGACGCACCTGTGGACCGATGACTATCTGGGCACCTCTACCCCGAGTACCAACGACATCAACGGGTTCCCGTACTGGCAGGGCAATTTCTGGTCCCCGCCGAATCAGGACTGGGACAGCGCAACGCCCTGGGATCCCCAGAATGTTCCGGCCAACTGGTTTGGTCACGGTCTCCTGGGGGTGATCGGCGAGGCGACCCCCGGGCGCCAGTGGCGTTGGGCCATCTGGCAGCGGGACTGGGATGCGTTCCTGCAACGCGCGCCGATCGTCGCGGAGGCGACGGCGGGCATGTCCTACGACGATCTCAACTTTGTCTACGAGCAGTTTCATGCCGAGGCGCAGACAACCGTGTGCGGTACGGGTGACGTTGCCGGAAGGGTGTCGTTCGATCGATTGAGTTACACCGAATGCGGTGGAGGTGACCTCGAGGTCAGCGTTCTCGACGGGAACGCGGCGGGGCCGGTCACGGTCACCGTCAGTTCCCTCGGGACCGGAGATACCGAAACACTGTCATTGACGGGTGCCGGACCGCGCTGGGTTACCCAACTGACCTACTCCCTGGACGGGGGAGCGTCGCCCGACGATGGCGTCTTGTTCGTGACACCGAACGACTCGATCGAGGCCGTCTACGCCGACGACGTCCCTGTCGACACGGTGTCCGCGGTTGCAACGCTTCTCTGCTCGGAGGAGTCGTTGGTTGTCACGGGTGTCGCAGCGATTGACGATTCGGGCAACTCCGGGGATTCCGACGGTATTCCGGATACGAATGAGCTCGTTGATTTCACTCTCACGATCCGCAATGACGGCGACCTGAGCCTGAGCAACGTCGTGGCGACCATCTGGACCGATGATCCCGATGTCGATTGTGTGACCAAGAGTTCGGCCTCTTTCGGGACGCTCACAGCGGGTGGCGGGAGTGGGACCAACCACCTGGGGTCCGATCCGTTTACGTTCAAGGTCGCCGACAGCGCCGAATGCGTGAACCCGTCGACCCCACCCACCGTCCAATTCCACGTCTTCATCACCGGAGACGGCGTCGATGGTGCGGCGCAACCGCAGACGTTCAGTTTTGAGCTCGATTTAAACGATCTCGGTAGCACGCTCGAACTCAGCGAGAACTTCGATGGCTCACAGCCGGCAGGCTGGACTCACGCCGTCGGGCCCGGCGACGATGACGGCGTGGTCGGCACCGGTGCAGGCGGTCTGACCTGCGGACCGTACAACGACGACTGGTTCTGGAACGGCTCCGGTGGCAACGGCGGCGGCGGGTTCTTCTGCTGGCAGAACCCTGCGGATCCGTTCCCGTTGGGGACGTACTCGGATAATCTCGACGCCGTGCTCGACTCCGCGTCGGTAACACTTCCCGCGCAGGGAACCGGTGCAACCGTCAGGTTCGATCACGAATACAAACTCGCGGATGCGGATGCCTCCAACAACCAACGATTCGCTCTGGACGGGGCGATCGTGCAGTACAACGTAAACGGCGGTCCCTGGATGAAGGTCACGGAGCTCGCGTACGACTCCAACCTCTTCTTCAACACCTACTGCAACCCACTGTGTAACGGCGGTGACGACCTGTCGTTCGCGTCTCCTCCAAGCCAACAGGATTGTTTCCATGAGGACCCCGGCAATGGCGAGCGCGTGTTCAACCTACTCGGGGACCTGACCCAGAACTGGACGACCGTCAGCGGTAGCGTGAGCGGTCTGAGCGGCGGTGATCAGGTGCGATTCCGTTGGCGGGTCGGTTCGATGCACACCGCCGGGCTCGGATTGTCCACGGCGGGTGGCTACGGGCTGGACAACGTATCGATCGAGGCCAACCTGTTTGCCTGCGATACAACGGTCAGGCCGGACATCGGCTGTGGCGTGGTTTTCGACTCCGCCGGCAACCTCACCGAGGTCTGCGGCAACGGTAACGGCATCGTCGAGTCCGACGAGCAGTGGGACGTCGACGTGACCCTGAAGAAAGACGGCATCGGCGACGCCGTCGCCACGACTGCCGATCTGGAGGTCAGTGCAGGTTCGACGGTGCTCGCGACCGTTCAGGGCAACCCCAGTGCGTTCGGCACGATCGGGCAGCGGGGTGGCACCGCCACCGCGACCTATCGGTTCCAGGTCGAAAGCGCCCCGGTTTGTGCTCAGGACATCTCGTTCGATGTCACGAACATCACCGACAGCCTCGAGGCCTACACGGACCAGACGAATGCGTTCGCCGTCCAGGTCGGTGGGGTCGGGACGGGTGAGACGGGCCGGCAGCAGATCAACCCCGCCAGCGGGTCCAATAGTGTCGAGACCGCACCGCTTACGCCGGTGTTCGCTCAACCCGGCCCCGTCGATGCGGCGACCCTGGCCTACGAGTTCGAATGGAGCACCGTCGACGAGTCCGGGATGGCGACGCAGGTCGTCGATCCGCTGTCGGCCATCAACGGCGAGACCGTCAGTGCGCTGAGTCCGCCGTTTGTCGCATCGACCGCAAATGTCACCAGCGCCGTCGTCGACTGGAGCAGCCTGACCTCGCCGGGTGAGAGCGTGACAGACTGCCTCGCAGTATTTCTCCATGCGCCCAATGCGACACGCATCACGCTCAAGGCTCGGGGCGTTGCGGAGGCCAGGCCCTACGACGTTCTCGGTTTCTACCAGACCCACGGGCCGGGGACCTACAGCATCGTCGTTGACGAACGGTCCGGTGGTGGCTGCAACTCCGACGGAATTCTTGAGGGCGCGACGATGTCGGTCGAGGGTGCCATTCCGGGAGACTGGACAGGCAACGTGCGGGTGTCGCTGGTCAACGGTGGCAGCTCCACGATCCTCAAGGATTTCGCCCAGGCCGACGCAAACCCATACGATGTCAGCGCGGTCTACAACAGCTTTGGGCCCGGGACCTACGAGATCCGGGTCGAGGAGAACGCCGGCGGGTTGGCAGAGATCCACTCGACGTCAATGCTGGTGCAGACCAACGCCTGCAGTGGAAGTTGTAGCGGACTTCCCGCACCGCCTCCCGTGGCGGACGGTGTGCAGGGGAGCGCGATGACCGTCGGCAAGGGTGCCGGTGTGGACGAGTTGGACGTGGTCTTCGATAGCGGAACCTGCGCCTCGGACCACGCCGTCGCCGTCTACGGAAACCTGGACGACTTCAGCGGCTATCAGGGCGCTGTCGCATCCGGTTGCGACGTGGGTGCGGCGGGGAGTGCGACGTTCAGCCAGCCGGGGAGCTACTGGTTCATGCTCGTCTGGGTCAACGGCGACGGCACCGCCGGCTCGGCGGGGGAGGCATCGGCCGGTTCGAGGAGCTGGTCAGCAGCGGGTCTCTGTGGGGTCAGCGCCGACGATCACGCGGATCAGGTTTGCAACTGACGGGGGCGTGCTGAAAGTCGTCCCCGCACTGCGCCGCGGGCTCTGAGTTTCCCACCCCCAACAGGATTGGGGGGAGGACCGGGCTCCGACCAGGTCCTCTTGAGACGAGGCCCAGGAGATCATGGCGGTATAGGTAGCGTCCCTGGTGACTCGATCGGATAGGACCTGCTCGAGCGATCGTCCCTCGACATCCAGCAGAAACTCCACTAGCAACCCCGCTTCGTAGTGCACACGGTCCCAACCCGGGCGTCGCCCAGCCGGCGTTCTGGTCCAGCGCGTGTCGTCTTTCAAGATCTCGATTCGAGACACCAGGCTCAGTGACGGGTCGGCTCGGATGTCACCGATGTTGGCGATGTATTCCGGGAGGCCTTCCTGCTTCCAGTGAGGCAGCCTGCGCCAGCGGCCGGCCCCGATGCGGTCGGCGATGTACTGGTGACCGATCTCGTGAGCGGCGATATGGGCGACGTCTCCATCCCAGATTGAAAACCGGGGCTGCCCGCCGGTGGCATGACCCAGCTCAACCACGACGGCTTCGCAGACGTACGAGTTCCCGAGAGTCGGCAGGTTGAAACCGGAGGGTACGACCTTCGAGAACACCAGCTTTCGATAGAGTTCGTAGTTGTTCCGATCGCGGAAAACGAATACCCGGTCACGGCGCGTCGGGTCATGAAATCGACTCCCCTTGAGCCTTCTGTCGATCTCGGTGGTGAGGTGGAGCGCCCGCTCTTCGGTCAGACCGTCGTGATGCAGAACGACCGTGCCGATCTCTGTCTTGTCGGAGAACAGGATCTGGGGGAATGCCAGCAGCGTGATCTGACAACCGAAGAGCACCAACACGGCGAGGACCGACCACCCCAGCAACCTGGCGCCCCTGCGCAGGAAAGATCTCTTGGTGTTCATCCAATGTGAAGTCTACGCGAACCGATTCGCTCTCGCCGCAGAGACTCTCGAGAAGACTTCGGCATTTAGGCAGCGCCAAGTCACCGACTCGCGCTAGAATCCCGCTGTTGCCGGAGTGGCGGAACTGGTAGACGCAGGGGACTTAAAATCCCCCGAGCCAACGCTCATCCGAGTTCGAGTCTCGGCTCCGGCACCAATCGTCTCTACGGCTTACGTGGGTTAACCGTTTTGCGCAGACGCTCTTGGTCGAGAGGCCGAGGTTTCACTGAGGCGTATCCACCCGCGTGAATTGCTCCGCTGCGGATTGGGGCGGTTGCCACATGTATAGCGCGCTGTTCAGGCGCCGTTTCCCGTCTTCGCCTGTTGTTTCCGTGCTGTCTAGGAACCCGAGCGTGATGGATTCGTCACCGCCGCTGGCTCCACCGGCCCAGCAGAGACCTTCGATCTTGTCGCCCTTGTGCCACGCGCGGATGCCCCATTTGACGATGTGGAGTGTTTCGCCACCTGTCTCTTCGTCGTGAAACACATAGGCGAAGTGATCGTTAGTCTCATGAGTGGCGAATTGCGTGACGTTTTCCTTCGTGTACATCTTGCCGGGCACATAAGGACGCAAAGTTCGAGCTAAGCGAGCTGGGTTTATGGGAACCTGGTGCAACGTTCCCACCTTGCGTTCCTTTGTGGCTGGCTTCGTAGCCTCGTCTTTCGAGGGCCCTTCCTCGTCAGCCTTTGTCTCTGGTGACTGCAAGTAGAGCAAGTACGTAGAGGAGTAGGTCAAATCATAGGACAGGACGAAGTCGAACGTCCTTCGCGAACCATCCTGCAGGTCCAGCAAGACGAGTGTCTGGCCCGCACGTTTGTTCGTCTGCTTGGCAGTTTTTGAGTCCTCGATCAGCGGCTTCTGCAGAGCGCTCACCCAACGCGAGTCACGGCTGATGCGCGGGTTCTGCCCGCGTTCAATGGAGAACGTGAGGTCGCGTTCCGTCGACCACACGCGAACGTTCCCATCGCCCCGGTCCGGACGCTCCTCCACCGCCATCCAGGCTCCGTCGGCCGAGATGACCGGGTTGTGCAGGGCACGGAACTCCGAGACGTCCCGGGATGTCAGCGTCCGATTCTGGGCCGCTGTCTGCGCCGCGGTCGTGATCGTCGGGGAGGGAGGGGAGGAAACCGGCTCTTGATCGTCTGTCGCAGTGTTTGCCGACGCGATGACGGGAAATGCGAGCAGGGCAACCAGAAGTGTCCAGTGAAGTGCTGCTGATGCGTTTCTCATTGCTGTTGCTCCGTGCCGGCCAGGTCGGTCGGGTTGCGACCGCTGAACTCACAGTATTGCCTCTGGGCCGCGACGTAGGAGGTACTGCTCGATTGTGCCCGTCAAGAATACTCCGTCCCGCAGTATCGCCGGGTAACAGCCTTGTCACATGCTCTAGACGACGAGTCTGGAGTGTCTTCGTACCTGTCACGGTAGGCTCGCCGATTGCTCGAGCTCAGGTGTCCACCTGGGTGTCCATAACCCTCGGACTGTAGAGCACTCCTCGTAACTCTCGTAATGGGAACAGGGCGACGAATCAAATAAACGTTGATTCGCCGCCCTTTCGTTTCGTACTTAAAATCCTCTTCCCGCAAGGGAGTGCAGGTTCGAGCCCTGCCTCCGGCACCAAATGTAGGGGTCGTGCGTCCGAGGACGGTCACCGTCCGTTTGCGCTACCTGCGGCGAAGACGAGCCGTAGTGCACCGGCCGGCGGCGTCGGACTGCGCCCCGCGCCGCTCCGATCACGCGGCTGGATCCGGTTGCGCCTGTTGCCGCTTGCCACGGCGGCGTC